>JAISPM010000018.1 GCA_031274895.1 Alphaproteobacteria bacterium | reverse complement strand
GATACGCACCACTGGTATCCACAAGAGTAATTATAGGAATATCCATCTTATCGGCAAGGTGCATTAGTCTTTGTGCTTTACGATAGCCCTCAGGACGTGGCATACCGAAGTTATGCTTGATTCGGGATTCTAAATCATTCCCTTTTTCTATGCCAATTACCATAACTGACTGATTTTTAATGCGTCCCAACCCTGCCACCATAGGAGAATCTTCAGCAAAAAGTCTATCGCCAAATAAAGGAGTAAAATCGGTAATCATATGTTTAATATAGTCCATGGCATGTGGTCTATCTTGATGGCGTGCTACCATTACCTTTTGCCAAGGTGTTAAATTTTTATAAGTGGTTTCTAATAACTTTTTATATTTTGCGTCCAAACTTTCTATTTCTTTAGAAAAATTGGTGCCTACAATGGTGCCGTTGGCTTGGGATAAATCTTTTAATTTATTTTCCAGTAGGGCGATTTCATTTTCAAAATCTAAATAGTGCATTTATAAAAATTCCTTAATAATAATATAAGTATAAAATATGTGCTTTTATTTGGCAAGTGCTTATTTTTTCCCTGCTTTGTAATAATTCAACGGATGGTTTTTGTAAACCGCATCCACCAGTTTAGAATCCAAGATATGCGTATAAATTTCGGTGGTGGCAATATCTGAATGACCCAGCATATTTTGGATAGATTTTAAATCGCCACCATTATTCAATAAATGCGAGGCAAAGGAATGCCGCAACACATGAGGCGATACTTTTTCTCTATCAATACCACATTTTATCGCTAATTCTTTTAAAAGCTGCGCAAACCTCTCACGGCTAAGGTGTCCACTCCCTGCCCGATTGGAGGGAAAAATAAATAATCTGTTTTTAGGCGTTAATTTCATATACCTCTCACGTTCATTTAGCCAATGCTCCATGCTACGCGTGGCAACATCTACCATGGGAATTATCCGCTCCTTATCGCCCTTGCCTAACACTCGCAAAAACATGCCACCCTCAAGCAGTGAAGATATTTTTAAGCTAACAAGCTCACTAACACGCACACCAGTGGAATAAAGCACTTCCAGCATAGTGTAAAGCATTGGGTTTTTATCTTGTTGCGAGATTTCCAGCATTTTAAGAACTTCTTCTTCCGACAAATATTTTGGCAAACTTTTGTTTAACTTAGGATTCTTAATACTTTGTGAAATATTAGCACTAATAATTTTCTCATTATGTAAAAATACATAAAGTTGCTTAATTGCAGAAATTCTGCGGGATTGCGTTTTGGCACTGAAAGATTTTTTATGGAGATTCTGCAGATAATCTTGAATATCTTCCGTATTGGCAGTATCTAAGCCCCTCTGCGGTTTTCGTTTAGATAAAAACAGCGCAAAATCGGTAATATCATTAGTGTAGCTGGTGATAGTATTAAGCGACAAGCCCTTCTCTATTTTTAGGGAATCTAAAAATAGGTTAAGATATTGTGCATCTTTAGAATTAATTTTATTCAAGATTTTACAACTATATTGGTGGTTTCTTGAATCAGCTGAGAGTCATCACGACTTACATATTTTTCGGCAAAAATAAATATGGCGACAATCACGCCAACAACCAATACTTTCTTCAAGAGAGATTTATTTGATTTATTCGCACCTTTATATCTTGATTTCATTGGTAATTCCTATATTATTAATGATATAATTATAATATATATTAAGAAAAAAACATAATTTATAATGATTATTATTCTTACGGGTCTTATGGGAAGTGGCAAAAGCTCCACAGGAAAAGCTCTTGCTAAACTATTAGGCTATAGTTTTATTGATTTAGATAAACAAATTGAAGCCACCTCAGGTATAAGTGTGGCGGAAATTTTCAGCCAACACGGTGAACCTTATTTTAGGAATTTAGAAAGCGAAACATTGACGGAAGTGCTGCATAATCCCAATGAAAATATTGTGTTAGCTTTAGGTGGGGGAACTTTTGTGGCTAGTGAGAATATACAGCTATGTCGGCAGAATAGCATTGTGGTGTGGCTAAATATGAGCCTTAGTGTAATTGAGAATCGCCTGCGTAGCGGCATTAATAACCGTCCACTTTTGAAAAATACCCATGTCCGCGAAACCTTAGAAAAACTACTGGATAATAGGCAAAGCTCCTACGCACAGGCGCACATAGAAATAAAACTTGATAAAAACTATCCTATCTCTTATATGGCAGAACTTATTCTTAACACAATTAACGACTACACGGCAGGAAAACTTCATGGATAATAGTATTAAAGTAAATGTGAGGAATCCTTATGAAATTTATTTTACAAGCATGGAAAGCATTCCTACCACATTAGCAAGTATCACATCGCAAAGAAACATTGTCCTTATTGTTGATAAAAATTTAGAAAAAAATCATTTGCCGCATTTTTTAAAATCTTTAAAAAATATGGGATTTAATCCCAGTGTATTGCTCATACACGCAAGTGAAAAAAACAAATCTATGAAAATGGCAACTAATCTTATTAATAAAATTTTACGATTACAAATCAACCGCTCCACACCAATTATCGCCTTTGGCGGCGGCATTGTGGGTGATATTGCTGGCTTTTGTGCCTCGGTTATTTATAGAGGTCTGCCATTTTTCCAAATTCCAACAACTCTGCTGGCTATGGTGGATTCCTCAGTAGGTGGCAAAGTTGGCGTTAATACCCGCCAAGGCAAAAATACTGTGGGTAGTTTTTATCAACCGAAGGCTGTATTTATAGATGTAGCAATGCTGGAAACCCTGCCATCAAGGGATTATAAATCCGGCTATGCGGAAGTGTTAAAATACAGCCTATTGTTCTCTAAGGATTATTTCAAATATCTTGATAGCCATTACAAGTTATTTTTAGATAAAAATCAAGATTACTTAATGAACATTATCAAAAATTCCTGTGGCTTTAAGGCAAAAGTGGTTGAGGAAGACGAGCTTGAAACTCAGGATGTGCGCTTCCTTTTAAACCTAGGACATACCTTTGCTCATGCCCTTGAATCTTATAATAATTACAAACCTAACTTAATCCATGGCGAGGCAGTTAGTATTGGAATGGTTTTAGCATTTAAACTATCTGCCAATTTAGGGCTGTGTTCTACAGAAAACTATGATAAAATAAAAGAACATCTAACTAACATAGGTTTACCTGTAGCCATGGCAAATGTATTTAAGCGAATCAATACCAAAAAAATTATAAAATTAATGAGCAAAGATAAAAAGAATCATAGTAGCCACATTACCTTAATTCTGGCGGAAGATATTGGCAAATGTATAGTTAAAAAAGATACGGAAACCGTAATTTTAAAAAACTTTTTAGATGGAGCCTTCAATGGATAGTATTCATATAGGAAATATTGATATAGAATTCACCACAATTGTTATCAGTGTTATCTGTTTAGCCTTAGGAGCTTTTTTTAGTGCCAGCGAAACCTCTATTATGAGTATCAGTAAGCCGTATCTTTTAACGCAAACGCAACAAGGCAATCGGCGGGCAAAACTTTTAAGCAGAATGCTGCAAGACCCTAATAATATCATCACATCACTGCTGATTGGTAATAATGTGGCAACAATATTTTTTACTACAATTATTACCAGTATGGTGATTCGGAAGTTTGGCGATGGTCATACCTTATTAATTGGCTTAATTATTACATTTTTCGTGTTGATTTTCGCGGAAATCCTGCCTAAAACCTTTGCGTTTTCCAATTATAATAAATATGCCATTGTATTGGCTCCTTTTGCTTTTATATTTATTACTATTTTAAAGCCTATCAGCATTTGCTTTCTATTTATCAACAAAATATTTTTGCGACTGATTGCTCCTAAACATACACCTAACAATTCTGTCCCTATAGATAATCTCCGTGGTGCCATAGAAATGCTGGAGCGGGAAGAAGAAAGCAATGAGGTAATATCTACCGAAAAGGAAATGCTCCACAGTGTTTTAGATTTAAACGAGCTGAGTGTGTCAGATATTATGAACCATCGTAAAAATGTTTTGTGTATAAATATTGATGATGATTTAGAAGATAACCTTAAAATAATTTTGGATTCCGCCTATAACAGAATCCCTGTTTTTAAGGACAACTTAGAGCATATTATCGGCATTATTCATGTAAAAGATGTATTTAAGGCGTATCGCGAAAATCATAATATCGACCTGCAATCACTACTGAAAGACCCGTATTTTATTCCCGAAAGCACCTATGTAATTGACTTACTGGTAAATTTCCGCGAAAAAAATCAAAGAATGGCTTTGATTGTGGATGAATATGGTAGTTTTATGGGAATACTAACCCTAGGTGATATTTTAGAAGAAATTGCCGGTGATATTAAAAACACCGAGCAGTATCAAAATAACGAGTTTATCCAAAAAGTTGGCAATAGTTATATTGTGGATGGCGATTATAAAATTCGGGATTTAAATCGTAAAATGGGCTGGAAATTACCCGATGAAGAATTTACCACGGTTGCCGGTCTGATTTTATATGAAACAGGAAAAATTCCTAATGTGGGGAGTATTTTTGTCTTCTACGATTTTAAATTTGAAATTATTGAAAAATTTCGCCACCGTTTGGCAAAAATTAAAATTACACCCGTGGAGAAGTAAAGTATTGTTGCTAAAATAGGTATTTTGTTTTATAATTTTTATAAAAACTAGGAGAGAATCATGTATTACACTTTATCTAACGGAGTGAAAATCCCGAAACTTGGGTTTGGCACTTGGCAATCCAGCAATGAAGACGCTTATACTTCTACAAAAATTGCCCTTGAAACAGGCTATCGTCATATTGATACAGCTGCTATTTATTGCAATGAAGAAGGCGTGGGCAAAGCCGTTAAAGAATTCCTAAACACCAACAAAAGCGTTAAACGGGAAGATTTATTCATAACCACAAAATTATGGAATGATTCCCATGGCTATTATTTAGCCCACAAGGCGTTTAAAGAATCTCTCAAAAAATTACAATTGGATTATGTAGATTTATATCTAATTCACTGGCCTAACCCTATCAGAATAAGAAATCATTGGGAAGAATCCAATGCTGATGCGTATAAAGCCATGGAGGAGATGAATAAAGACGGTTTAGCACGTGCCATTGGGGTATCTAATTTTCATCCTCGTCATCTAGATACTTTATTAAAAACTGCAAAAATAATTCCACATGCTAACCAAATTTTCTATAATCCAAGCGATATGCAGAGTGACGTGGTAGATTACAATAATAAGCATAATATTCTAACTCAAGCCTATTCTCCTTTAGGAACCGGTAGAATTTTTGATATTAAAGAGCTAAAAACCATCGCTGAAAAATGCCAAAAAACTGTTGCGCAAGTGGTGCTGAATTGGTGCTTGGAAAAAGGTGTGAATCCGTTGCCAAAATCGGTGCATGGTGAACGCATTATTGAAAACTTTAATATCTTTGATTTTAAACTAAGTGCGGAAGATATTGCCTTGATAGATGGACTGAAAGGAAAATCAGGTAGTGCGAAAAATCCTGATGTTGTGGAATTTTAGATATTTACCGAATAAAGTATGGCTCTTAAGTTTAATGGCATGTTGCGTTTCGCTAATAAATTGAGCTTTGCCATAATGCACTTAAGAGCCATACTTTATTCGGTAAATATCAGTTGCGTGGAGATTTTTTCAATTAAAAAAGACCTAATTTATTAGATCTTTTTTATATTTGATAATTTATTGTCTACGCTTGTTTAGACACAATAAATTTTCTGATTTTTTTAAGCTCAGGAGAAAGAATGTTTTCTTTAGCATCAAGAATCCAAGAATCCAAGCCACCTTTAAAATCTATGGTTTTAATAGCGTTAGCAGAAAGTCTTAATCTAAAACTTTTTTGAGCAATATTGCTGTAAAAAGATGATACTTGCAGATTTGGTAAAAATCTTCTTTTGGTTTTATTATTAGCGTGAGAAACATTATTGCCGCTTCTCGGTTTCTTACTTGATATTACGCACTTTCTTGACATTTTTTATATTCCTTAAACCTGCGGGCTGAGCCGCTCAACAAATTCTAATCACTTATTTTTACACAAAATATTATTATTTGTCAAGCAATAATTAAATAATTATGCTATAGTCAGTATAGTAATTATTTAAATGAGACTTATACTAAAATGAGTAAAGTATTGGTAATTTCCGGTCATCCTAACTTAGAAGAATCTTATACAAATAAAATCATTATTAATAATATAGCCAAAAATATTGCTGATGTTGAAATTCGTCGGTTAGATATTTTATATCCTAATTATAAAATTGATGTGGCTGCTGAACAGAATGCTTTAATAAAAGCCGATATAATTGTTCTGCAATTTCCTTTTTACTGGTATTCCATGCCTGCATTGTTAAAAAAATGGATGGACGATGTTTTTACCTTTAATTTTGCTTATGGACCACAGGGAGATAAACTAATGGGAAAAGATTTTATTGTTTCTATAACTGTTGGTGGACCGGAAGAATCATATACACCATTATCGTATAATCATTTTCGTATAAATGAATTTTTAAAACCGCTGGAACAAACCGCATATTTAGCAGGAATGAATTATCAAACTCCTATTGTCTCTCATCGCATGATTTATATTCCCAATGTTTACAATACTCAAGAAGATGTTGAAGCTCGTGCTAATGAACATGCTATAGCTTTAACTCAAAAAGTAAAAGAATTGCTTAAATAAAAGGACATCCAATGAAAAAAATAATAATATTATTAATAGGCATATTTATGAGTGCCAGTTCAGCGTTTGCCTCTTACAATCTCGAGGCTAAAAATAATTTAAGTGAAAACGATATTTATTCTTTTGTTTATTATTGGTTTGCGAATTTTGACCATCAAAATGATATATCCGTATTTATAAATCATTTAGACGAAAAAAATATAAATATTCAATATCCAGATTATAAAATAAAATCTATCGCTGATTTTAAAAATTGGTATAAAAATGTTGAAGATAATATCTACTATAATTTTCATGATATTAAAGAAGTTAGTGTTAAAAAACTTAATAATAATCAATATCAAGTAAATTTATTAGTAAATTGGAAAGCTCAAACCTACGCTAAAGAAAATTTAGATGTTAATATTTATCAAAAATGGATACTCCAAGAAAAAACTAAAAAACTATATTTAATCTCTTTAGAATCCTCAATAAAACAATAATTAGGAAGATATATGCAACTATACATTATAATAAGTTTGTTTGTAATAACGGTAATAATTAGGCTCATCGCCTTAAAGGTTTCAAGAAAAAATGAGAAAGCCCTAATTAAAGAAGGAGCCATTGAGTATGGACAGAAAACCACTAAGCTCATTGTTGTAGTTCATACTTTAGCATATTTCGCCTTTTTTGCCCAAGGCGTTATCAATGCCACTGCCACCGAGAATTTCTTTGATGGTGTTTTCTATGTAGGCATTGCCATATATCTATTTAGTATCGCCTCTTTAATTGTGGTGATACGCTCTCTCCACAGATTTTGGACTGTGAAAATATACGTATCACCTAATCATGTAATGGTTAAGAATTTTCTTTTTAAATATATCAAACATCCTAATTATTACTTTAACATCATCCCTGAAATTATTGCCCTCGCCATTATTAACAAGGCTTGGATGTCTTTAACTATTATTCTGCCAATCTATGTAATTTTACTGTTTGTGCGTATTAAGCAGGAAGAAAAGGCTTTGTTAGATTTAAGAAAATAAAATTTTACCACTACCCCGCCTGCAAAAGCAGGCACCCCTTCTACAAGAAGGGGAATTTAGAGATTAAAGCCCAAACTTATTCCACACACCCACATCCTTAATTTCAGCAATAGCCTCTTCTGCCATTGAGGCTTTTGCGCTTAGTAAGCTACTTAAGAAGCCTTTTTTTGCCTCAATGTAATTAATTTTCACTTTATCGCCGTAAAGCTCATGCAGCTTATGTTCCATGGATACTACTATATCGTCAATCAGTCCCATAGGAAGACCTTGGCTTGCCACCCAATATTCACCACTGAATAAATCTTCTTCAGAAATTTTTAATCTGCCTTCACGTCTGCTTAAAACCCAGTCTTTAAAGTGCTTATGGATTTCCGCTAACATCACCCGCATGCGAGCTATATCTTCTTCTTTTTCTGCTTGAAATGGGTCGTTAGACACCTTGTTTTTCCCTGCCGTATAAACCCTTCTGGTAATGCCGTGCTTTTTAATGAAATCTTCTAAACCAAAACCTGCACTTAGCACGCCTAATGAGCCAACGATTGAACTTTTAGATAGTGCGTAAATATCTTCACCCGCTAATGCCAACCAATAACCGCCTGATGCAGCCACATCTTCCACAAAAGAAATTACCGGAATTTTAGTTTCGCGCGATTTTTCCCGCACATAATTAGCAATCATTTCCGATTGCGCCGGAGAACCTCCGGGTGAATTTATCAACAATGCTACGGCAACAGTCTTTTTGCACTCAAAGGCTTTATCTATATTTTTTTTAAGACCCGCTAAATAAAGGCTTTTTTTACCACCTTTATTAATAACTCCATACAGTTTTAATACACTTATTTGTTTTTTTGATTTTTTAAACATAAAACGCCTCGCCTTTTCGTAAAATTTTTTCTGCTTGCTCAGTATATGTAGTATCGTTTTTATGAAGCACAATACCATAATGTAAAATTGTGTTATCACCTGCCCCTAATTTTTTCGCCACCACAATAAATCGCTTGGCAGGAGTATTAATAAAGGAATATATGGGATGGATTTCAATAGCTCCCCAGTGCTTGGCAGGTAATAAGTCTAAAGTTTCTTTCAACCTTTCTGACCGCTGAATTAAATATAAATAGCCATTATTTTTAAGGTTATAAAAAGCAAAGCGGATAAAATCTGCTAATGTTGCCTCACCTTCCATATTACCCTGCTCTTTTAGGCTTAAATCAGCTTTATTTTGATAGTTTTTATAATAGGGTGGATTACTCATTATTATGTCAAATTGCGAATCAAAAATATCTTTATCAAGCACACTGCCGCGCACTGGAGTATATGCTGAAGATAGACTATTTTCCTGTGAGTTCTGCACCGCCAAGTTATAGAAATCTTCACAAATCTCCAGCCCATATACTTCTATATTAGGAATTCTGGCAGCTAAACAGAGTGCTGCTACGCCTACGCCGCTACCCATATCTAACACTTTTGCCCCCCTATGCGCCTTAACAAGGCTTGCCAGCAGGACAGCATCTACACCCGATTTATATCCGCTATTATCTTGATAAACCTTAATTTTGCCGCCTAAAAAAGCGTCTGCAACAATATTATTCACTTTATTTTTTTCCTGAAAGACCTTATTATATATTATATCAAATTAGAGAATAAAAAAATATGTCTAATAATTTTTCTGATGTAGCGAAACAACTAAAAAGTATGTTAGAACCCGAACTGAAAGGGGTTAATTCCATAATTTTAGAAAAAATGCAGAATAAGGTGGAGCTAATTCCACAAATTGCCTCGCATATTGTGGCAAGTGGCGGCAAACGAATCCGTCCGATTTTAACCCTTATTTCGGCAAAATTATTTGGCTATGGCGGGCAGAATCACATTTTATTAGCTTCTTGTATAGAATTTATTCACACGGCTACACTACTGCATGACGATGTGGTAGACGAAAACGATTCCCGTAGGGGTGTGGCTACATCTAACAACATTTGGGGCAACAAAGCCAGCGTTTTGGTGGGAGATTTTTTATTTACGAAATCTTTTGAACTAATGGTGCAGGTGGAATCGCTTCCTATCCTTGAGGTGCTATCTAATGCGTCCAGCGTAATTGCCCAAGGTGAGGTTATGCAATTAGCATATACCAATAATTTAGATATTACATTTGAAAATTACGAAGAAATTATTTTCGCCAAAACTGCCTCACTTTTTGCAGCGGCAACTAAGGTTGGAGCTATGTTGAGCGGCGAGTCGGCGAGTAATGTGGAAAATATTTATCAATATGGCGTTAATTTAGGGATAGTTTTCCAAATTATGGACGATATTTTAGATTACTCCAGCAGTGAGGAAGCCTTAGGTAAGGGTATTGGGACAGATTTTAAAGAGGGAAAAATTACTCTACCAATTCTTTTGGTTCTGCAAGAATGCACGGTGGATGAAAGAGTGTTTTTAAACCGAGTTTTTGGCGAAGTTCAGCAAGTTGATGGCGATTTTGAGGTGGTTTTATCGTATATCGCCAAATATAACATTATAGAAAAATGTGTAGCTGTGGCGAAGTCTTATGTTGAGCGTGGCGTTGCGAATTTAGATAATATAAATGTAAATGGCAAATATAAGGATATTTTGAAGAATCTCCTTTTGGCGTCTGTAATTAGGGAGAGTTAAGATGTGTCCTTATTGTAATAAATTAAGTTATGACCTGCAAATAATTATGCACTACGATTACGATAGAGAGATTTTCTTTGAAAACGCTAAGGAGTTCGTATGCGGGGTTTGTGGAAAAACCTATGTGCGCACTTATGCTTATCGTGAGTATTTCCTCACCTTAGAGGAGTTTATGAACTTAAAAAGAACTTACGATTATTATACACTGGTAGACTATCTACCTGAAGACTTGAAAAAGTCTTACATAGACGCAATAGATGTAATGCGCGATGAAGAGCTATCGCACAAAGTAAAAATGGGCGCAGTGGTTTTATTGCTGGCAACCTTCATGGATATTGATGTTAAAAATATTAATTTTGAAGATATTGTGGCTAAGGCTATTTCGATGGCAAAAACTGAACTAGGCGTTTCTGTGAGTAAAGAAAAATTAGCCGAATTCCCAGACTATATGCTAAATACCATAGAAGCCCTTTTAACCAAAAAATATCTTATCCTCGCCAAAAAAGAAAGACTAAAACAAGAGTATGAAGAAAAAGTGCGTAGGGTAGATGAGAAATTAAGTGTTTTGTTGGAGAATCTTGAGTAAACCTTCAAATATACTCTATTAATAAAAAGAAAAGATTGGTGTTTTATTCCATCTTTTCTTTTTATTATATAATTCCTACAAATATTGTTTTATAGCTTCAAAGATTTCTGTTTTATATTTATATAAATCTGAAAGTTCTTCTAAATCTATTTTTTTACCATTGTGTTTGAATTCCACCCTTTTTATTCTGTCAGTAATTTTTAAACGACATATCCACTGAGTGACCTTATTTTTATACAGAATATTAAAATAAGATAAAGTGTCCTTATAAGTAATATCATTTACACTAATCTCTGGTATTTCCGCACCAATAGCTTGGATAATAAAGAACGCTTGCATCTCCTCTTCTGTTGTAATGATTTGCTCTTCATCAGATTTTTCATTAGTTTCTATTTCTGTTTTATTTTGCAGATTACTTAGTGTATTAGTTATTTTTTCTTTTGCTAGGTCAGTAATCATTGAATTAAATGCTACTTTACAAATTTCTTTATAAGTTTGAATTAAATTTGGGGTTTTCTTTTTATCGGTTAGTTTATCAATAAAATATTTGACAAAATCATCACTAGGATTTTCAAGTTCCTTTTTTAATAGATTTTGAATTGAGGTTTTAATTTTATTTTTTTCAGCAAAGTCTATAACTTCATCAATATTAAAAGTGTGCTGTATAAATTTCTTTATTGAAACTACTTCGCTTTTAACCTTAGGACTTTCTAAATTAAAAGTAAAAAATGGCTCACTATCCATGGTATTCTGATTTTCAATATCACTAAAAAATTGATACTCTATACCATTTGTTAAAACTCCTATTTTAGTTTCAAGAGTAGTGCCGAAATATCTATGTAATTGAGTTCCATGATTACTAAGAGTCTCCTCATGATGTTTTACTTCTATAAAAATGATAGGTTTACTATCTTTTATTAAAGCGTAATCTACTTTTTCACCTTTTTTCTTGCCAATATCAGCGGTATATTCCGCCACAACCTCACTGGGCTTACGAGTGTTGTATCATAAAAGCTCAATAAAAGGGATAACAAAAGAGTGCTTTGTTTGTTCTTCTGATTTTACATCCAGCTTATTTTCCACAATATGACTAATAAGACTACTCAATTCCTCTTCAAATTTATCCATAACTTTCTCCACAATAATTACAATATATGCGGATTATACTCCTAAGTAATAAATTATTCAATTTAAAATTGAGTATCTGTGTTGTTTACAATAAATCTTGTTGTTTATACTTTACTATTTGATTTAAAAATTCTGGAATTTTTGTGGATGGGTGTTCGTAATCATTAAAAATGTAATTTGTATTAACCTTATTAAAGTCTTTAGCTAAGTCTTGAAAAAATTTCTTATTAGCTTTTTCATATTTTTTATATTTAGATTTAAAATCCTTTTCTTTTTCTAAATCTTTAGCTATCTTTTGCCAATTCTCAAATTGCGTATTTGATTTTTTGTAATGTAATAAAACAAAATACTCAAAACAAGGTATAGAAAATATTAAATTAGCATCTTCATATTTATTATTATAACTTTTAACTTTTGCTATATCACAATCTTCTTGGTCTACAATAATATAATACTCATCACCTCTATAACTATTTTTCTCTTCATGTCCTTTGATTTTATTATATAATCCACTAATATCTCCAATATTATCAGATGGTATAATTCTAAAATTCTTGGAGTTAATTTTATAATGACCTCTAAAAGATTCCAAATAATAGTAAGAACTTTTTTTATCTTCAGATATTACTACAATTATTTTTTTCTTATCTATATTTGCCTTATTTCTTGACCTATTCATCAAAAATATCCTCAATATCTTTGATGTTTGGAATAGCTCCATATCTACCTGTTAAATACTCACTGGCAAAATTATCTTTATCTGTATTATTTATATCATCAATGGAAAATATTTTAGAAGCCTGCTTATAATCTTTTTCTACAAAATAAATTTGGTCTTTTCTAAATAATCCTTGATTTAATAAAGATGTATCGTGCGTCGTAAAGATTAGCTGTGCATTGTTTTTATTGATTTTTTTATTATAAAAAATTTGGATAATAAGTTCTACTACATGTGGATGTAAACTGTTTTCTAGCTCATCTATAACTAATAAATATCCATTTTCTAAAACTTGTATAATTACCAAGAACATGTTAAAAGCTACTTGTGTTCCGATTGATACCTGCATCAATTCTGGTCTTAATTCAACTTCTCCATTTAAAAAAACAAATCTAGGAATATAGCTTTGGGTATTAGAAAAACCTATATTAGGGTTTCTTACTGCTTCTTTTTTTACCTTTACAGAAGAAATATTGACATCTATAGCTTGAATTAACTTATTAACTTTATTCATAAATTTTTCATCTTTTTCAAACCTATCAAAAGATATCGAGTATTTAGCAAGAGATATAGCATTATTAAAATAACCACTTATTAGTTTGATATAAAAATCCTTAATATCTCTAATATAATCCGTATTATCATTATTATTATTAACTAAAGTAGAAAACATAGTTTTTTCTGGTAATGTTAATTTCTTTAAAACTTCTATATACCTATCTTCTTTTTTTAAATCTTCTATAAAATCGTAATCGTATATATAACCTTGTCCATCTTGAATATTTCCATTTCTACTAAAAATAATAGTTTTATTTTCACTAGAATCTTCTCTTGTTAATAACTCACTAACAATATATTGTCCTTTTACTTTTACTAAATACGCATAAACATAACCACTAATATAGTAAGAAATTGTAATCTCTGTTGGTTTATCTTTATATTTCTTATCATATAAAAAATATTGAGAATTTAAGATACCAGCACTAGGTTCTATAGTTAACAAAGTAAATAAGAAATTAAATATTCTAACAAAATTACTTTTCCCAGAAGCGTTTGCACCATAAATAGCTACTACAGGTAGAGCTAAGGGTTTCTTTTTATCGCGTAAAAGAACATCTTTATGTTTTTTAAGGTCATTATTAGGAATCATGGAAAAAACTTGTTCTTCAGCGAAAGAAAAAAAGTTTTTAATTTTAACTTCTAAAAGCATTTTGTTTTCCTATAGTTTAATATATCCTAATGTCTTTCTATAACATCCTTACCCATATATTTTTGGAGGACTTTTGGGATTAGGATAGAGCCATCTGCTTGTTGGTAGTTTTCCATGATGGCGATGAGGGTTCTGCCGACGGCGAGACCACTGCCGTTAAGGGTATGCACCAGTGGATACTCTTTAGAGTCTTTATCTTTTATTTTTGCTTGCATGCGACGGGCTTGGAAGTCGCCGCAGTTGGAGCAACTGGAAATTTCGCGGTAGGTATTTTGCCCCGGCAACCATGCTTCAATATCGTAGGTTTTTTTACTGCTAAAGCCCATATCACCACTGCATAATAATACCACGCGATAAGGAATTTCTAACTGCTTTAACACTTCTTCGGCACAGCTGGTCATGTATTCCAGTTCATTCATGGAATCTTCAGGAGAGGCAATAGAAACCAGCTCTACCTTATAAAACTGATGCTGTCTTAACATGCCCTTAGTATCGCGCCCAGCACTGCCGGCTTCGCTACGGAAACATAGGGATAGTCCTGTATTTCGCATTGGTAATTCTTCCCTATTCACAAACTTATCAGCCACAAGATTCGTCAGTGGAACTTCCGTCGTCGGGATTAGCCATTGTTCTTCACCCACGCGGAATAAATCTTCCTTAAATTTTGGTAATTGCGCCGTATTAAATAAAGCATTACTCCGCAAAATTACCGGCAGATTATGTTCTTTATAGCCATTTTTACCCGTGTGTAAATCTAACATAAAGTTCGCAATCGCCCGCTCCAGACGAGCTAAATCACTGCTTAATACCACAAATCTACTGCCTGCCATGGCGGCAGCGGCTTCAAAATCCATCATGCCCAGCTCTTCGCCCAGCTCATAATGCTCCTTTGGCTTAAAATCAAACGACCGAATATCTCCTACTCTACGCACTTCCACATTGTCTGCCTCACTCACACCATAAGGCACGCTAGAATCAGGAATATTAGGAATATATGATAATTTATCAAATAACTCTGCTTCCAAAGCCTTAGCTTCGCCCACTAGCTTTTCTTCTAATTCTTTAGACTGCGCCACCGACGCCAAAAGCTCACTAGCATCACCTCCCTTTGACTTCACCGCTCCAATTTCCTTCGCCAAGGCATTTCTTTCTGCCGCCAAGCTCTGCGATTCCACCTGCTTTGCCCTTAGGAGGACATCTAAATTTAAAATTTCATCTATGGATAAATCCATATTGCGCATTTTTAGCGCATTTTTCAATACTTCAGGATTCTGCCGAATTAATTTCATATCTAACATTTTTACGCCCCCTTATATAAAAATTTATTTTTAGTTCTTTCAGAAAGCCGTGGCATAATGAAACGCACAAGCAACCACACCACAAGGATTCCAATCAATGTCCGCCCTACTATAACCACCCAGCCACTGGCTCCCAGCAGCATAAAAATTATGCCATCTTCAATAACCGCATGGACGATTGCCAAAAAGCTAAGCACTTTAAAGGGTTGGTCTTTTCTAAAGGAGATAGATTTTTCGCTTTCTTCCTTAAGTATACCATATCCGTAGGAAAGTCCTATTAAATAACAAATGGATGTTACGGTATAGTTGCGTTTAGATATGCCCATAATCGACCAAAAAGGCTTAAAGATTTTATCTATTTTTTGCACCACATTAAAATCTTTCATCAACTGAATTAACACAAATAGCATAAATATCACAAATGTAATTAAAACTATGGTTTTAGCTTGCGCGTAGAACCACCACAATACATTAATAAGCCAAGTATGAAATTCTGCCGCTAAATTTCCCGCAAAATAAAGTTCTAAAAAAGTATGATGATACATTTCCACATTGCCATAGAATATGGAAGTTGCCCGCTGTTGCATAATGCCGAAATATTGCGCCGTAATGTGCAGCAAATAACCGAAGAAAAGTGAACAAACAACCCTTAATACGATGGAATATATACCGCTAACCTTAAATTTACTAATAATTGCACCCTCAATAATTAGGCTGTGGCTGATAAGAATCATCAATCCTAACACCGATATTTGCTCTACGGTTAGCGGATAATCATTAAAAAACACCGCGATTAAAGTCATTGCCATGTAGCAGGTGTTAAAAATTGCACCAAGCCATGCGAGGGCGTAAATATCAGGAATTCCCACCGCTCCCATAATGAATTCAAAGGGATACACAAAGTATTTCAGCAGGTCTAGCTCTTGGATAACTTTAATAAGGAAAATTAGGGGAATCATAATTTTAAATAAATCCCAACAAGTTTCCTTAGTTTTTAATACCACACCAAATAAAAATTTTTTAAATGACTTTTCTTCCATATTTATTCCTAATTATTTAACCACTACCCCGTCAGCTACGCTGCCACCCACAACGCCCAAGCGAAGGGGAATTTAAAAACTAAATATACCCGCCACCCAATAATCTTTCCTCATCATAGAAAGCACATATTTGCCCACTAGCGACACCAAAAATATTTTCCTTAAAAACCACTCGCGCCTTACCATCACCCAGTGGAAAAACTTCTGCTTCTTTCAGCTGTTGGCTACCTCTAACTTTTGCCAACAACACCCGAGAGGTAAAATCAAACTCACCATCACCTAACCAATTCACGCCTTCGATAAAAATTTCGCGCATTTGCAGGTCTTCCTTATTCCCCACAATAATTTTATGGTTTTCTGCATCTATTTTCATTACATAAAGTGGATTATGCATGCCACCAACGCCTACACCCTTGCGCTGACCCACGGTATAATTGTGGATGCCATCGTGGCGACCCAAAACATTGCCTTTTACATCTACAATGTCGCCTCCAATAATTTCCTTCCCTTGGGTTTTTAGAATATCGTTATACGAGCCAATCCCTGCAAAACAAATATCTGCGGAAGACTTCTTCTGCGCCACATGAATGCCTAATCGCGCCGCCTCTGCCCGCACTTGGTCTTTATTATATGAATACAACGGAAAACGAATATATTGCAGGGCTTCTTTTTTCACCTGCGATAGAAAATAACTTTGGTCGCGGTTATCATTTTTACCACGATAAATAGCTCCCTTACCATCATTGCCAACGCCCCATTTTATATAGTGTCCTGTGGTGAGAATATCGGCATTAAGTTTTTGCGCCTCGCTCAGCATTTTACCGAATTTAATTACCCGATTACACTTTATACAAGGGTTAAAGGTGATTCCATGCAAATAAGATTCTAAAAACGGATTGATAATTTCTTGCATGAATAGGTCTTTAATATCCACAAAATGATGCTCAATACCCAGCGTTTCTGCCACGCGGGTGCAATCTGCCCGCACATTTTGATCTTTAGAAATAATACCCTTTTCTAAATTATTTTCGTGCAACAAAAGGGTCATACCCACCACATTTTTATAACCTGCTTCTTTAAGCAAGGCGATGGTGGTGCTGCTGTCTACCCCTCCTGAAAGTGCTACAACTATTCTGGCGTTTTTATCAACGCCTTCAAAATCTATCATTAAATCCTCAACATATTTATTATCTTATTATTATAACAAATTATGAAAAAAAACAATGAAATTTATTCATATTTTGTGTATAATATTAATTATATGTGAAATAATTGGATAATTAATAATGCAACAAGAAAAGGATAACCAAACTCCGCAGGAAGATGCCAATATATCGGCGGAAGAACTATCTAACATAAAAAAAGAACTGGAAGTAGACGCAAGCGGAATCCCTGTGTTGGAAGACGAATCCATAGAATCGCTTAATCAACATAAAATTCCCCATTATTTGGTAGATGTTTACAATTGGGCTTATGTAAAGCCTAAAAATATTGACCTTTTAGACCGTCCCATCGTTTATCACACAATTTTGTTTGCCCAAGGTTGGAAACTAATGCGTGCCTATTTAGAAGAATTCTCTCCAACTGATAGAGTTCTGCAAGTGGCGCATGTTTACGGTAATGTGGTGCGTCTGTTAGCAGAAAAAGTTGCAAAAAACGGTAGCTTAGATATTATAGATGTGGTGCCACATCAGCTAAAACGCGCCGCCATTAAACTTAAAGGCGTAGAAGGCGAAGAAAATATCGATATGTGGCTGCAAGATGCCAGCGAGCCTTACCACAAACAATACGATACCATTGGAATCTACTTCTTGTTGCATGAAGTTCCCGATCCCCTAAAAAAACGCATTATTGAAAATGCCTTAAAGGTGATAGACGAAAGCAACGGGAAAGTGGTGTTTATAGATTATTACAATCCCTCGTTTTATAACCCCGTGCGTCAAATTCTGCGATTTATTAACTATACTCTAGAACCTTTCGCCAATGCCATGTGGAATCGCGAAATTAAAGATTTCATTACTAAAAATAAAGCCAGTAAATATAATTGGAAGCAAACCACCTACTTCGGCGGCGTTTACCAAAAGGTTGTGGTAAGTAAAAAGTCGGCGGAAGAATTGGGTGAAACTGAAGAAGAATCCGCAAAATAACCTCCCAATCCAAAGGATAATAGTAAAGATAGATTATCCTTTGGATTTTCTATCTTCTAATTCTTCCGTCTAGGTGAAAAGGAAAAAGATAATTACATAAAACAACATATGCCATCTGTAATTGACATATATCAATAATGTGTTATTCTCCTTGATAATAAAATTTAATTCGGCTATTCTATAGAGCATAGTATTATTATAAATTTTATTGGAGAGTAAAATAATGACTAGATTATTAGACAAAGTTATATTGGTAACAGGTGGTTCTCAGGGTATTGGCAGAGCGATTGCGGAAACTTTTGCTGCTCAAGGAGCAAAAATGGTTTATGCTGCTGATATGAAACCGGCTGAGTTTACACAAAGCAACATTAAGTCTATAACTATGAACGTTACTAACAGAGATAGCATTAAAGAGGCTATTGATAAAATCATGGCAGAATCAGGCGCAGTTGATGTTTTAGTAAATAATGCCGGTATCACTAAAGATTCGCTAATGGGTAAAATGAGTGAAGCTGATTGGGACATCGTAATTGATGTTAACCTTAAAGGCGTTTTCAACGTAACTCAAGCGGTTATTTCGCACATGCAAGATAAAGGCAAAGGCTCTATTATCAATATTTCTTCCATCGTGGGTCAATATGGTAATATCGGGCAAACTAACTACGCCGCTACTAAAGCCGGTGTGATTGGTTTAACTTACACTTGGGCAAAAGAATTTACTCGCAAAGGCACTAAAGATGTTAGAACCAATGCCATTGCACCGGGATATATCAATACAGACATGATGAAAACCGTTCCGGAAGAAGTTTTACAAGGAATTCGTGATAAATCTGCTCTTAAAAGATTAGGTGAACCACAAGAAATTGCTAACGTAGCTTTGTTTTTAGCCAGTGATGAATCTTCTTATGTAAATGGTCAGGTTATTGGCGTTAACGGCGGCATGAGACTTTAAAAATTTAAATCATAAAATTTAATCTTTTGAGCTTTATACTAGGAGCTTTGTCTCGCCGTGTATTAAACATACATAAGGGACAAAGCGACACCGTAGAAAACCAAAAGATTAATATTTTTTTGGAGATTATTATTATGAAAGATGTATATATTGTAGACATTAAAAGAACTCCTGTGGGAAAATTCTTAGGGAGTTTATCTGGAGTTGCGCCTAGCCAACTAGCTGCTCCGGTGATTAATCATTTAATTACCACTCATAAAATTAACCCGACTGATGTTCAAGAGGTTATTTTAGGAAATATTCTATCAGCCGGTCATAAGCAAAATATTGCCAGACAAGCTGCCATCCACGGAGGGCTACCTGATACTATCCCTGCTTACGGCATTAATATGGTTTGCGGTAGCGGACTTAAAGCTATCAACCAATCGTATGTTAATATTAAAGCCGAAGTTGGTGAGGTTTACATAGCCGGTGGCACTGAATCCATGAGTCAAGCTGCTTTTGCTTTACCTTACACCGCTCGTGGCGGAGTTAAAATGGGTGATTTAAAACTTACCGATACTATGATAGCCGATGGCTTAACCGACGCTTTCCATAACTATCACATGGGAATCACAGCCGAGAACATTGTTGCAAAACTTGGTTTAACCCGTGAAGAACAAGACACATTTGCATTTGCCTCGCAACAAAAAGCTATTAAAGCCCAAGACGCAGGATTTTTTAAAGATGAAATTATCCCTGTGGTAATTAAAGGCAAAAAAGGTGATGTTGTTGTTGAAGCGGATGAATACATCAATAGAGACACTACCTTAGAAAAACTTGCGAAATTAAACCCTGCTTTCAAAAAAGAAGGTGGCACAGTAACCGCAGGTAATAGTTCAGGCGTTAACGATGGAGCAGCGGTAGCTTTGGTGGCAAGTGCTAACTATGTGGCTAAACATAACCTTAAACCTATGGCGAAAATTGTTGCCATCGGACAAAGTGGGTTAGACCCTGCTATTATGGGCTTAGGTCCTGTTAGTGCCATCAATAACCTCTTAAAAACCACCGACATTTCTATTAATGATGTGGATATTTTTGAGCTTAATGAAGCCTTTGCTGCGCAATCACTTGGGGTTATTAAAGAACTTTGTTCCAAGCATAAATTAAATAAAGAAGAATTTATGGCGAAAGTTAATATTCAAGGTGGTGCAATTGCTATCGGACATCCAATTGGGTCGAGCGGCGCAAGAGTGCTAACAACTTTAACTCATATGCTAAAACGCAATAAAAAGAAATATGGTATCGCTTCTTTATGTATTGGCGGTGGTATGGGTGTTGCAATTTTAGTAGAGAATATAAATTAAATTTAAATATATTTTTTAATAGCTTGAGCTTTATACTAGGAGCTTTGCTTCGCAGTGTATAATTATACATAAGGGGCAAAGCGACAAAGTAGAAAGCCAAGATATTAAAAAATGAAGGAATATAATCATGGCAAAATTTATCACGGCTAGTGAAGCCGTTAGTTTAATTGCCGATGGTAGCACTATAGCTGCCGGAGGATTTATCGGAACAGGCGTAGCAGAAGAAATTCATGCCTGTGTGGAAGAATCTTTTTTAGCAAAAGGTTCACCAAAAAACTTATCTTTAGTATATGCCGCAGGTATCGGTGATGGTAAAGACAGAGGTTTAAATCATTACGGACACGAAGGTTTATTAAAAAGAGTAATCGGCGGACATTGGGGCTTAGCACCAAAATTGCAACCGCTTGTGGCTGCTAATAAAATTGAAGCCTACAACTTTCCGCAAGGTGTAATGTCGCATTTATTTCGCGATATTGCTGCCAGTCGCCCAAGATACATCACTCACGTGGGTTTAAATACTTTCGTAGATCCCAGAATATCAGGTGGTAAGCTGAATGAAGCCACTAAAGAAGATTTGGTAGAGTTAGTCCAGTTTGATGGTAAAGAATATTTATCTTACAAACCATTTAAAATTGATGTGGCGATTTTAAAAGGCAGCTATGCCGATGAAGATGGCAACATCAGTTTTGAAGAAGAACCTTTAACACTGGAAGTTTTAGCTATCGCCATGGCTACCAGAAACTGCGGCGGTAAAATTATCGTGCAGGTTAAAAATAAAGTTCGTCGTGGCTCTTTAGAACCAAAATTAGTTGAAATTCCTGCGGCTCTTGTGGATTATGTGGTAATTGCGACGGACGAAAAGAAAAACATGCAAACCTTTGCTACACAATTTAATACCAGCTTTGTTAAGGGCAATGTTATATTGGAAGCAGGAGCTTTATCATTCCCAATGAGTGAACGCAAAGTGATTGGTCGCAGAGCTGCCATGCTGTTTAACAAAAATCATAAAATTGTTAATTATGGTATCGGTATGCCTGAGGCTATTCCAATGGTTTTACAAGAGGAAGGTTTAGCAGATGCTTTAACTCCAACCGTAGAACCGGGCATTTTCGGTGGAACTCCTGCAGGTGGTTTAGACTTTGGTGCATCTTATGTGCCGCAATCAATTATTAACCAAGCCTACATGTTTGACTATTATGATGGTGGCGGCATTGATATCGCTTTCCTTGGTTTAGCACAATGCGATACTAAAGGAAACATCAACGTATCTAAGTTTGGACCAAAAATTGCGGGAACCGGTGGTTTTGTGAATATCACCCAAAATGCTAAAACCGTTGTATTCTGCGGAACTTTCACGGCAGGTAAATTAGATATTAGTATTGAGGATTCTAAGTTAAAAATTAATACTGAAGGAGCCACCAAAAAGTTCGTGCAGAATGTGGAACAAATTACTTACAGTGGTGAGTTAGCTCAGCACAGCGGACAAGTGGTTTACTACATCACCGAAAGAGCAGTTTTCAAAATGGAGAAAGAAGGTTTAACTTTAATTGAAATTGCCCCGGGAATAGATTTAGAGAAAGATGTTTTAGCATTGATGGATTTTAAACCGATTATATCGGCGAGCTTAAAAACCATGCCTGCTGAGATATTTAAAGATTCTCTAATGGGGCTAAAGTTCTAAACTGAGTATGTGGTGGGAGTATTATTGCTTCCACCATAATTTTAAAATTATTTACGAGTAAAAACTATGAATACTATCTCTCAAAATACTCCTAACATGTGGAAAGGAGTAATAATGATTGCCATACTTTGGTGTGGTTATGTAAACTTTGCTGCAAGCTGGGTTGGAGGTTCTCTTTTAGGGAACGAAATAATAAATTATTTTTTCGGACATCCAGTAAGCACTGTGGTGGCTCAGGTTATTAACTATTCCATTACTATCGCCCGTGTGATTGCTAACTTATTGGCGGCAGTAATTTTAGTTAAATTAGGACCTAAAAAAGCTGCTATTTTCGCCTTTATAATGTTATTATTCTCATTGGTTGCTATCCAAATGCCAAACTATTGGGCTTATACCGTAGCCAGAATGATAATGGCTTTGGGCGGAAGTATATTAGTTGTTTATGTTAATCCGGTTATTACCAATTACATTCCACAGGATAAAAAAGTTATTGCTGCAGGTTTTAGTGTGCTTTCTTACAATGTGGGAGCTTTTATTGCCTCTCTCTTATTCTTTTTCTGGGCAGATGCTTTAAAAATAGATTGGAAAATGACCTTAACGGCAATTGCCAGTGTATCAGTTATTCTATTGATTTTATGGATAATTTTTGCAGAAGATTTCAATGTAAGTGCCGCTGCAAAATCTAACGATCCAACCGATACCTACGGTGCCGTTTTAAAAGACAGCTTTATTTGGAAATATACTGCTGTATTTACAGGCTTCGTATTTTTATATATCCTCGCACTTACTTCTCTACCTGCGGTTTTAGGCTCCACTTTGGGTTTAAACGGCGCACTTATTGGCTTAATGGTAGCAGGAGGAGCTATTTTAGGAACTCCAGTGGGAATTATGTTTGGTAGAAAGGATGTTAGTCGTAAAACCGTGCTTTATATCTCCGGAATTATGATGGTGGTTGGTATGGCTTTATTATTTATAATATCGTATACCGAATATAAATCTCTGTCCTATTTAGTGGCTTTCATTGCGGGATTCTTTATGTTTATTCAGTATCCGATATTTATGAATATTCCACATGAAATGAAAGGATTATCTCCTAAAAAAGTTACCATTATTTTTGGTTATTTATGGGCCGGAACTTATTTAGGTTATACACTATTGACAATAATATGGAGTATTATTAAGGACGCTTACGGTATTGAAGCCAGCTTAGTGTTTTATGTGCTTGCTGCTGCTGTATTCTATGCAGTATGTGTATCCTTGCCTGAAACTAATCCTCATAAAAAAGAAAATAACTAAGATAGTTTGAACTTTTCGCTCTCTCCTTAAAAAGATGATTTGAAGACTTTTTTAAGGAGAGATTTTTTATATTATTCCAAATACTCACAAGAAAATTGAACTCTGTTATCCCTTAAGGTATTTCAATTGTTTCATTAAAGGGTATCTTAAGTGTGAGTAGGCTTTTATATTAAGCCAAAGCAATATCAATACTCACTGTTTGATACTACTTGCTGTGATACATTTTTAAATAGATTTTTTAGTTTATAGTTATCTTCTTAGTCTTTACAAGAAGGCAGCCGAGGTGTTTATCTGAAATAAGTAGCTTTCTCCACGGAGGGAAAGCAGCTTAAATAGATTGGGATAGTATATTAAAATACTATGAAATCCAATCCAAACAATTCAACTGAGGATAGAAGCCGATTAACCTCCAATTTGGAGCATTAACCAAACCCAAATTACAAGCCGGGCGCACATGCACTTTAGACCGAAATTGCCCCACTCATACCGGCGTAGCCGGAATGAGTGTTAAACAAAATAGATATTTAGTCAGAATATCAACAGGTAATATCTACAAACAGATTAATAATCCGTTCGTAAATCAATCATAACTTAACTTTGATGTTTTATACTTGCCTAGACATAGTAATAAACATCTCAAACCTATTTTTAAACAGCGCAT
>JAISPM010000130.1 GCA_031274895.1 Alphaproteobacteria bacterium | reverse complement strand
GTTGCCCGCATAATAGCTTGAAAAAGGTCTATATCGTAGTTATCTTTTTTGCCTTGTAAAATAGAGGCAAAACGTTCAAGCCCCATACCCGTATCTATATTTGGCTTTTTTAAAGGAATTAACTCACCGTTTGCTTGTTTCTCAAATTGCGTAAACACAAGATTCCATATTTCTATGAATCTATCGCCATCGGCTTCCGCTGTTCCCGGCATGCCACCCCAAACACTATCACCATGATCATAAAAAATTTCCGTGCAAGGACCACAGGGACCGATCTCGCCCATTTCCCAAAAGTTATCGTTAGTAGATATTTTAATAATTCTATCTTCACTAAGTCCTGCGATAGATTTCCACAGGTTAAAGGCTTCAGTATCCGTATGATACACCGTAACCACTAATCTTTCCTTAGGTAAACCCACAACCTTAGTTAAATATTCCCACGCATAGGTAATGGCTTGTTCTTTAAAATAATCGCCGAAGGAAAAATTCCCGAGCATTTCAAAAAAAGTATGATGGCGCGCTGTATAGCCCACGTTATCTAAATCGTTATGCTTGCCACCTGCTCGCAGACATTTCTGCACGGTGGAGGCTCTGGTGAAAGTAGGTGTTTCCAGCCCTGTAAAATAATTTTTAAATTGCACCATGCCTGCATTGGTGAAAAGCAGCGTATCGTCATTTTTGGGAATCAAACTTGAAGATTCGCAAATTTCATGATTATTTTTCGCAAAAAAATCTAAAAAAGATTTTCTGATCTCAACAGTAGAACTCATTTATTGTATAACTCTTTATAATTAACTTTTTAGACCACTACCCCGTCTTGCTACGCAAGCCACCCCTTCTCTAAGAAGGGGACTTTGAAGAGTATTATTTTTTGGATTTTTTTTCTTTAGAAACAACCTCTTCCACCGCGACAATCTCGTCTTCTGCCAAAATATCCACAGTTGCGCCCTCAACCTGCACCACTTCGTGAATATCGGTTTCCAGCATTACTTCTTCAATGGTTTTTAAATTATTAAGAATTTTTTGTTCAATTTCCGCCATAATTTTAGGATTTGCCATTAAATAATCTTTAGTTTTTTCTTTCCCTTGCCCGATTTTTTCATCACCGTAAGAAAACCAAGCTCCTGCTTTATCAATAATGCCGGCTTTCACCCCTAAATCCACAACCTCACTGGCACGAGATATCCCTTTACCATACATAATATCAAATTCAGCAATTCTAAAAGGAGGAGCCATTTTATTTTTAACCACTTTCACCACGGTTAAATTCCCCTTAACCTCTTCAGCATCTTTAATTGGTGTAGATTTTCTAATATCTAAACGAATACTTGAGTAGAATTTTAAAGCATTACCGCCTGTGGTAGTTTCAGGATTTCCAAACATCACCCCAATTTTCATACGCACTTGGTTAATAAAAATTACTAGTGTGTTAGAGCGCGATACGGAAGAAGTAAGTTTCCGTAAGGCTTGCGACATTAAACGTGCTTGCAAACCCATATGCGAATCACCCATTTCACCCTCAAGCTCAGCTTTTGGCACAAGGGCTGCCACACTATCTACAATTAAAACATCGATACTGCCTGAACGCACTAGGGTATCGGTAATTTCTAGAGCTTGTTCGCCATGGTCAGGTTGCGATACGATTAAATCATCTATCTGCACACCAAGTTTTTTAGCGTAAGATGGGTCAAGCGCATGTTCAGCATCCACGAACGCACACACGCCGCCTTTTTTCTGCGCTTCTGCCACCACATGCAGGGCAAGAGTAGTTTTACCCGAGCTTTCATTACCATAAATTTCTACGATTCTACCCTTCGGCAAACCACCAATTCCTAGAGCAATATCAAGCCCTAAAGACCCTGTGGAGATGGTTTCCACCTCAATACCATCGCCTCTACTGCCAAGGCGCATGGCAGAACCCTTACCAAAGGCTCTTTCTATTTGGGCAAGCGCACTTTCCAGTGCTTTGGCTTTATCTATACTCATATGTTTTCCTTTTTTATGTTGTTAAACTATAAATTTAAAATTAAAATTCCACTACCCCGTCAGCTACGCTGCCACCCACAACGCCTAGCGAAGGGGAATAAGAGAATCGTCCCGTCGGCTTCGCCGCCACCCCTTCTGTGGAGAAGGGGATTTTTAGGGATGTTTACTTCCTAGTAATAATCGCTCTAACCTTCGTGGCAAATGCGTCGGGCGTGAATGGTTTTGCTAAAAAGTCTATATCTTTCATGCTTGTATCGCTTTGAATATCTTCCAGCACATCGTCAGCATAGCCCGACATTAATATGGCTTTCACATTTGGAAAAATATCACGCACCCTGCTAATTACCTCGGGTCCGTTCATAACCGGCATGGATACATCGCTGATAACCAGCGCAATGTCGCGAATATTTTCCCTATTTAAAATATCCAGTGCCTGCTGTCCGTTTTCCGCTTCTATTATATTATAACCTTTAGATTTTAAAAGTCTAGCACATACCATTCGCACAGGAATTTCATCTTCCACCAATAAAATAGTTTCACTACCTGTTAGGTCTTGCAAAGGTTTTTCTTCTACTATCGGCAGCTGGACATTTTGTTTGGCATCGGTCTGCGGAAAATATAAAATAAAGCTGCTGCCTTGGTTGATAACACTTACTACATCTATAAAACCTGCGCTGTCGGTAATAATTTTTAACACGGTAGATAACCCCAAGCCATTACCTTTTTCGCCCTTGGTGGAAAAATGCGATTTAAAAATTAACTTGATGTTTTCTGCAACAATGCCCAAACCTTCATCTTTAATTTCCACTATGGCATAATCACCCGCAGGAATGGTTCCCAATGCGCCCTCTCTTGGCGTTTTAAGAGTGATTGCCCGCGTGAAAATATCTAAATGTCCGCCTTTTTTCATGGCGTCTTTCGCATTTACTACTAAATTAGTAATAACTTGCTGGAATTGCACCCTATCCATCATGATATTATCAACTTTTTTGCCACGGTGAAATTCCGCCGCAATGCTATCGCCAATCAGGCGCACCACGGTAGACATCAGGTCAGAAATTTCAGAATTTAAATTAAATACTTCTAAATGCAGTTCTTGCTTGCGTGAGAAGGTCAGCAGTTGCTTAATCATGACCTTAGCGCGATTAGCATTCTGTTGGATTTGTTCTAACTCCATCATGGATGGGTCGTTAACATCACTTTTTTCCTGCAGAAAGTGCGTGAATCCTGTAATAGCCGTCAACAGATTATTAAAATCGTGTGCCACCACCGAGGCAATCTGCCCTACGGTTTGCAAGCCTTGTGATAGTTTAAGTTGCGCCTCTAAATCACGATTATAGGTAATATCTATCACGTAGATAATTTTATTCGCCTGCGAAAGATCAAAAACAATAAATTTCAGGAGCTTTCTATCACGACCAAGCTGAATCTCCAGCTCTAAATCGCTGACACCTTTTTTAATTGCCTCTAAAAATACATCCGCCTGCGAACTAAATAAATCTCGAACTGTCTTATCTTCAAGGTAATCGATATTAAATAAAGACTTAATATTTTCATTGCTTTTCAGCAGCTTATGCTTGGCGTCTATCACCATTATGCCGAAAGGAGCTTTGTTGTAAATATCTTCCAAATAGCTATCGTATTGATAATTCAGTCCATCTAAATTAATATCCAGCGATTGCTTGGTTTCCGGGACAATTACACTGCGCACATATTTGGTGCCGAGCGTTTTATCTTTAAAAAAGGTGGATTGGAAAAGGAATCCCTCGAATTTATGACCAAATGAGTCTTGAAAAACGCAACGATTGATTTTAACATCTTCATTTTCAATGCCGTTCACCTTATACGAATAGGCAACGCTTTTTTCCACAATGAAATTATAAAAATCTGAGGAATTCTTTTCTAAATTAAAAAGTTGTTCAAAGAGATGATTGGTGGCAACTGTTTCACCGCGGTTATTCATAACTATCATTGGCAGAGGCAAATTTAATAAAACATCTTTCGCAAAAAGGTTATTAAACACGGTGTTTTCCTGCTTAATAAGCATCACCTGCCATAGGTATAAATTACCGATTTTGGTGAAAGATAGCCGAAACGCACTATCCTGCGTGCCAATTTTCACAGGAAAATCGGCAAAGGACGACTGTTTGAGCTTTAATTGCTGCGATATGTAATTTACGGTAGCAGGCTCTACCTCCATATCTTTATTCTCCAGCAGAATATCTAAAAAATTAAGTTTGATGTGCGAAAAGTCTTTATAAATTTTAAAAATCTGTTGGAATAAATCGCCTGCCCACAGCACGCTACCCCAATTATCGCTTACCATATAGCTCAGGAGTTTTTCGGTATCTTCCTGCTTTTGTAAAAATTTAACTAAGGATTTTTCTTCACCATCACTTATTTTATTATTAAAAAAGAACCAAACGGGAAACAGCAGCAGAACTATCCCCCAAAGATACATAATAATTGATTTTGTCGCAAATTTAGATACCAAAACCTTGGTGAGAGCGTAGTTTTCAATTCCTAAAGTATGGATGATTTTATAAACACTGATAAGATTCAAGAAAAATAAGATACTGATAGCACAAACCGCCATGACAAAAAGCAAAAAAATCGCATCAACAGCTTTTCTAAAAACCAAAAAATTAATTTTGTTATTATGCTCTTTCAAGGGTGTTCTCTTATTGCGAAATTATTTTCTTAATATATTGCGGCAAGGCAAAACTAGCTAAATGAATCTGAGGATTGTAATATTTTGTATCTTCTATATTTGCCTGTAGAAATCTTTGTTCAATGGTCGCAAGGTCTAAATCTTTTAAATTGCTGTCGGACGCAAAACTTAAGCACATAAATCCACCGATATATGTTGGAACCGGCACCACATAAAAGGTTAAATATTCAAAAAGTTTACCAAGACGGTTTTGAATGTTTTTAAGTTCATGAACTTGTAAAAACGGCACACCGCTTTGAGTGGTTAGCAAACCTCCACTGTTAAGGCATTTTTTGGCGTTTGCATAGAATTCATCGGTGAATAAAACCTCTCCCACATTCATAGGATCGGTGGAATCCACAATAATTAAATCGAATTTTTCAGCAGTAGTTTTCACATACTCAATGCCGTCAGCCACTTTAATTTCGGCTCTTGGACTGGCAAAGGCTCCATTGTTAAGGGTTGGCATATGTTTTTGGCATAAATCAATTACATCACCATCAATTTCTACCATAACTGCCCTTGTGATGGATTTATGCTTTAAAACTTCCCTTAAAATACCGCCATCGCCGCCACCAATAATCAACACAGATTTCACATTGCCATGGGCAATAATCGGCACATGGGTAAACATTTCATGGTAAAAAAATTCGTCGGCGGTAGTAGTTTGAATAACACCATCAAGGGCAAGAACTCTGCCAAACCTACTACTATCAAAAATTACAATATCTTGAAATTCGCTTTTTTTAGTAGCCACAGTTTTGGTGTTCAGCAGTGATTGCTTAAAACCTATTTCATCCGCATTTTCGTAAAGTTTTTCATCAAACCAGTTTTTTTCCATGAAGATATTTCCTTTACGTTTAAATTTAATTCTAGTTT
>JAISPM010000104.1 GCA_031274895.1 Alphaproteobacteria bacterium | reverse complement strand
CGATGGTGTTCTGCACACATTCTACCTCAATAGATAGAACCGGTAGTGGGGTAGATATTATAATGTAATACATTAATTTTAACATCCCACACTCTGCCATCTAGTGTCGCTAATATACTCTTTCTTTTGTTCTTTTATCTGCTCTGTGTTTTTTTATTTTATTTTTATTATTTGATTTTGATGAGCCTCTTTTTTTTTATTTATTAATAGAATCACTACCCCGTCTTGCCTAACGGCAAGCCACCCCCTCGCCAGCGAAGGGGAATTGGATAGGAATATATGGGTGTATTATACAACAAAAAAATATAATTGTCAAGTATAAAATGGATGCCGTGTCGCAGCACGGCATGACGGAGTGTATAAAATAAATTGACAATAAGGTGTAATTATTTAATAATTAAGTGTGGGCGTCGTAGCCCATTTACGCTAGCGTATATTAGCTTAAATGTTAATATATGTATTTCTTCTCATATATTATATATGGGCGGGAGGGTAGAGAATACAACACCCGCAAGGGAAATAATCTCGCTCTCCCTAGCGTAGAGCTACGAACCTCCCGCCCTGTATATATAAGGAGAAATTTCATGACCGATTCATCTCAAAAACCTGAATTAGACGATTATGATATTAAAGCAGAGTTTAAAAATCTTTTATTTAAGCATATGGAGCTTACCAAAGATTACGATCACTTAATACTGGAAATTCAAGAGCTTATAGATGGTTTAGATAGTTCAGCACAACAGGCATTTTATGATATTTTAAATAATTACGATATGGAAATAGAAGATAAAAAGAAGCATATTGCTAAAATGTGGCAAGACTTTGCTCGGTTCGATAAACTGTATTTTATCGGTAAATTATTTAACCACAGCTATTATGAAACTGAGCAGCAGGTGTTAAACATGCTTGATGCTATCATTCCTAATATTAAAACTAGGAATGATATTAAAAAAGGGGATTAAATTAATCCCCTTTTTTAATCCACTACCCCGCCTGCTAATGCAGGCACCCCCTCGCCAGCGAGGGGGATTTGAGTAATTTAATTAGTTAGCAGTATTCATAGCTAATTTTACTTGGTCTAAAGTTATATCATAACCATTAGCAACTAAAGCAGCTTGAATGCCTTCAGCTGAAGTATCGTTAAGAGCAATTCTGCCTTTTGGTAAGAACAATGTTCCATTGCTGTAGTCTACTGCAAAAGCGATAATACCCGGAATTAAGAAGAATAATAAACCAATAGCGTTTAAAATAACGATAGTTGTATCTAATCTACCACTATGAGCGCGGTTAATTTGTTGAGGTTTTAATAAAGTTCCGCAAGCAGTTGTGAAAAACACAGCTAAAGCCGCTACTAAAAGAGATAATTTTTTAATCATTATAAGATTCTCCAAAAATTAATTATAAAATACATTATATAGTATATGTAATTCAACGGGATATTACAATCATTTTTATAATTAAGGTAATTTTTTATTTAAGAGTTGATTCCACTACCCCGAGCTACTTCGTAGCCCACCCCTTCGCCAGCGAAGGGGAATGTTGGTTTATCATTATACAAAATAAGAGTGCGAACTTTAGAAGGACTCAAAGGATAAGCTCTGGTTTTTAGTTGTTCTTCTGTTAAAAACAAGGTTCCTGTAGCGTAGTCTATACTTAAGGCAATAATACCCGGGAAGACAAATACTAAAATGCCTAAACTATCTAAGAAAACAACATAATAATCGGGTTCGCTGGTATGTTGCACGAAATTCTTTTTATAAATACTCCCGCAGGATGTAAGTAATAATGATAAACTAAATAAAGCTATTAACAGTATACTTTTTATTTTCATCATAAAAATTTATTCCTATTTTTTATTGTCCTTCAGGGGCTGGAGTCGGTGTATTGCCACCATTATTCCCATTGCCATTTTGCGCTGTGTTGCTGCTCATATTAACATCACCTCTTCTTGGAAAGGTTCCGGGTGCCACAGAGGCTGAAATATTTTGGCTGGCAATAAAACTAGCCTGATTCCCCGGTATCGCCATGAAAGTATAAACATCTAAACGTTCATCATACATTTCCATCATACCGATATTGTTAGAGAATTCCACATGCAATGCTAAATAATTCATCATTGCCAGCTTATCGTATAATCGTTCAGACTTGGTATATGTGCTTTCTTCGTTAGGAACTTGGGTGCCTATAGGAGCGGTCAACACGCTGAGCGGAGTTTTTACATTTTTATCCATGGATTGAAAGGCTAAGGCTTTTATATTGCTGAATGTATACTCTTTAAAAGGATCCGCCGGTGAAATATAGAATTGCGGTGGAACCAAATAACCTACTAAAACTCTGCGATGAGTGTTAAGGGTAGATTCACCATAGGTTTCTGTTAAATAATCAATTAAAGGTCTGGTTTGGTTTATGGCTGAAATCCGCGGCATATTAGGGTTTATTTTATCCACACCGTAGTCTAAATATAGTATGGCTTTACGGGTAGATATGGCACCGTTTTGGCGCAGAAAATTTTCCACCTCGGCGAAAACATCGGTGAAGTCATCTTCAATTGAGCCAAAGGATTCTTTAAAAACAAAAGATTGACTGGTAATGGTTACTTCCACAGGATTATAGGTGATTATGCTGTTGGGAGCAGAATATGCTGTGTTTGCCAGTAATATAACCGCAAAAGTTGCCAAAAGGACAGAGATGTTTTTTAATAACTTTTTATTCATTATGAGTCTCATTTTTATTTTGCAGAATGTTAGATTAATGGTGGAGCCTAGGGGAGTCGAACCCCTGACCTCTACAATGCCATTGTAGCGCTCTACCAACTGAGCTAAGACCCCTTAATACAAAATTCTGCATCATTAATTATTATATATAAATATTACATTTTTCCAAGAAAAATGTTAAGATGTAAAAAATAATTGCAATTTTTTAGTAATTTTTATGAGTAGTATATCTAGTTTTAAGGCGGTAAATCTGCATGGAGAAGTTGATGGATTTCCCGATAAATCCATATCGCATCGTAGTATTATACTGGCTTCCCTTGCCGTAGGCAGCAGTAAAATCAGCGGACTTTTGGAAGGGAGCGATGTATTTAACACCATTGATTGTTTTTCTCAATTAGGCGTTCAAATTAATAAAGTGAATGGCGATTATGTGGTAGAATCGGGTGGTTTTTATTCTTTCTCTGTTGGAGAAGATAGTTTCTATATGGGAAATTCGGGGACATCCACAAGGTTAATTGCAGGGATTTTAGCGGGAATTAAGAGTAAAATTTCGCATATTACAGGCGATTCTTCACTATCCAAAAGACCAATGCAACGGATAGCAGAGCCGCTTTCTTTGATGGGTGCGCATATTGTGGGAAATAAATTACCTATGAGTATCCACGGAGCTGGGTTGCAAGGAATCAATTACGAATTAAATGTTCCTTCAGCGCAGGTGAAGTCGTGCATTTTATTGGCAGGACTTTTTGCAGTAGGGCAAACGGTGGTGGTTGAAAAAGAATTTACCCGCGACCATACGGAGAACATGCTGAAGAATCTTGGCGTAAATATAGCTGTAGAAGTTAGTGGCGGACAAAAAATTATTACTCTTAATAATTCGCAAAAAAATTTACCTGCAGCTGACTATGTTATTCCTAACGATTTCTCCTCGGCGAGTTTTTTTATCGCAATGGCTTTAATTGTTGAGGGCAGCGAGATTCTTATAAGAAATGTCAATTTAAATCCATTGCGGACAGGTTTTTTAAAAGTTTTGCTGGAAATGGGTGCGAATATAGAGGTGGTGAGTGAAAAGGATTTACAAGGTGAATCTGTGGGCGATTTGCTGGTGAAATCTTCACATCTTGTGGGAGTTAAAGTAGCCCCAGCCTTGGTTCCAACCATGATTGATGAATTTCCTATATTGTCGGTGGTGGCGGCATTTGCAGCAGGGAAAACGGAATTCAGTGGTATTGGCGAGTTGCGACACAAGGAAAGTGATAGAATCAAAGCCATTACCGATAATTTTAAAAAATTGGGCGTGGAGTTTGAGGAAACCGCAGATTCTTTAACGATTCATGGAGTTAGTAAGCCACTGGCAGGCGGTGTGGAGATAGAATCTTTCCTAGACCATCGCATTGCCATGGCTTTTTTGGTTATGGGTGCAATGTGTGAGAATCCTTTGCGGGTATTGGGGATAGAGAGTATAAATACATCTTTTCCAAGGTTTGTAGAGTTAGCGAGAAAAGTAGGATTGGACATAAGGAGTTAATTAATGATAATCGCAGTTGATGGTGAATCTGCCTCGGGTAAGGGGACAGTTTCAAAACTTTTGGCAGAAAAACTGAATTTTGCCTATCTTGATACGGGTCTGCTGTATAGAGCAGTGGCATATTTGGCTTTGCAGCAGGGTGTTTTGGAAAATGAAGAGGCGATTGTTAATATCGCAAAAAATATTAAAGCAGAAGATTTAAACATTGCAGGATTGCGTCAGGAAGATATTGGCGTGGCGGCTTCCTGCGTGGCAAAAATTCCGGCGGTGCGTGAGGCATTGTTTAGCTTTCAAGTGGATTTTGCGAACAATCCTCCTGCGGGCAAAAAAGGAGCTATTCTTGATGGTAGGGACATTGGCAGCGTTATTTGTCCGCATGCCGATATAAAATTTTATGTTTGTGCGGCACTGGAAGTGCGTGCGGAAAGACGTCATAAAGACCTTCCTGAGATGAGCTTTGAAGAAATTTATAATGCGCTTAAGGCGAGGGACTATGCGGATAAGAATCGCTCTGTGGGTGCGCTGAAAAAATTGGAAGACGCCATTGCCATAGATAATACGAATCTTAATATTCAAGAAACTTTTGATTTAATGTATGGGTATATTCAAAAAATCATTTGAGATTTTTATCTTTTTAAGATACCATATAAATTGCACTATAGTGCATTCAATATAAAGGAAACAAATTAACATGAATAAATCTAATTTTAACAACGAGAGTTTTGAAGCTCTTTTTCAACAAAGCATATCCGGTGTCAAAAACTTTGACGGTCAAATCGTTAAGGGCGTAATTATCGGGATTGATAACTACTACTTAACCGTGGATGTGGGTCTAAAATCTGAAGGTAAAATCCTTTTAAGCGAATTCAGAAAAGCTGATGGTTCTACGCCGCATTTTGAAATCGGTCAAGAAGTGGAAGTTTACATTGAAAGATACGAAGACTTATCGGGCAACATTATGCTGTCTCGCGAAAAGGCGAAAAGAGAAGAAGTTTGGCACGATCTTGAAAAACTTTATTTAGAAGGCACTCCGATTACCGGATACATTTCTAAACGTGTTAAAGGTGGCTTTGCGGTGTTAATTGAAGATACATTGGCTTTCTTACCGGGTTCGCAATTAGATATTCGTCCAATTAAAAATATTAACTCACTCGTGGGAACGAATCAGTTATTACAAATTTTAAAAATGGATAAAAAAAGATATAACATCGTTGTTTCAAGAAAAGCGATTATTTCTAAATCTTACGTTGAAGGTAAACTTGAAGGTCAAGAACAGTTTGAAGAAGGTCAAATCGTTGAAGGCGTTATCAAAAACATTACCGGTTATGGTGCGTTCATAGATTTAGGTTATGTGGATGGATTACTACATGTTACCGATATGTCTTGGAGCAGAATTAACCACCCAAGTGAAGTGTTTACTGAAGAAGATTTAGCGCATTTGAAAGATGCTTCAAAACAGCCGAAACCTATCAAATTGAAAATTGTTAAAATTAATCCTGAAAACAAAAGAATTTCTTTGGGTATTAAACAATTAACTGAAGATCCTTGGGGTGAAGTGGTTGAAAAATATACCGTTGGCAGTTCTTTCAAAGTTAAAATCACTAATACCACCGATTACGGTATTTTCGTGGAATTAGCTAAGGGCGTTGAAGGTTTGGTTCACATCAGTGAAATGAGCTGGGTGAAAAAAGACATCAATCCTAAAGTTGACTACAAAGTTGGCGAAGATGTTAATGTTAAAGTTCTTGATGTTGATATTAAAAAACGCAGAATTAATTTATCCATCAAACAAACCACCGATAGCCCATGGTTAGATTATGCTAATTCTCATCCTGAAGGTAATGTGGTTGATGTGGAAATTAAAGAAATTAATCCGAACGGTTTAGTGGTTAAATTGAACGAAACCATTGAAGGCTTTATTCGTGCAGCAGATATTTCTTGGGAAGCTAACAAGGAAGATGTGTTAAGTGATTATAAAGTGGGCGATAAAATCTCTGCAAAAATCATTAAGCATAACCTAGAAAAAGATAAAGTGTTGCTAAGTGTTAAGCATTTAAGTGAAGATCCATACATGGGTGCGCTTGATGAGCTTAAAAAAGGCGATGTGGTTAAGGCTAAAATTACTGCCATCAACGAAAACGGTGTTGAAGTGGAAGTGAAATCTGGCGTGCAAGGCTTTGTTAAACAATCAGATTTAACCATGGACGCTGAAGACAGAGCAAACTACAAAGTCGGCGATACTGTTGATGCTGTAGTGTTAGCTGTAAACTCTAACACCAGACTGGTTTCTTTATCTGTTAAAAGTCTTGAAATAGCTGAACAAAAGAAAAATATGTCCACAGGCGATGCCGGCTCATCTTCCTTGGCAGACGTTTTCGCAGAGGCTATGAGTAAGAAAGAAGGGAAGTAATTATAAATCCCAAGGACTTCTCTTCTTTTAGTTTCCATGGCAGGCAGGATTTTGAAATAATTTCCGTGTGTAATCTGCCATAAGTCAACTAAAAGAAGAGAAGTCCTTGGGATTTATAATACTGTATAAGGTAGGAAAATTAAATTTAAGGGATTGAGTTAATTACATTAACTCAATCCTTTTTTCTTAAACTTTTCTTAACTTATTAATGTTATTATCTGTTTTTACATATAATTAGGATGTGGAGATAGTTGATGTCTTTTAATTTTATACCTTTTCATGATGTGAATTTTGATAATGTCCTAATAAATTCTGTATGGGGTAATACTAGTTCAAAAGAAGAAAAAATACATAGAATTCATAGTTATCCAGCAAAATTTCCAGCATTTATAACAACTGAAGCTATTAAGCGAGCAAGATTACAAAATGGTAAAATAAAAAGAATTGGTGATATATTTTGTGGTTGTGGAACTGTAGCTTTTGAGGCTAAAAAAGAAGGGTTAGATTTTTGGGGATGTGATATTAATCCTGTCGCTATACTAATAGCTAGAGTAAAAAGTAATACTTATAATGTTGAAATATTAAAACAAACTTACGAATCCATTAAAAATGGGTTTAATAACAAAATAGAGCCTAATTATGAATCATCAAATACTAGGATCCAATATTGGTTCACAAAATCAAGTTTTGAAAAATTAACAATAATAAAAAATTCAATAGTAAAAAATTCACAAGAGGAGTATCAAGAGTTTTTTCTTTGTGCTTTTTCTAATATTTTAAAAAAATCTTCTAGGTGGTTAAATCGTTCTATTAAACCTCAAATTGATCCTAATAAAAAAGAAATTGATATTTTTAAACAGTTTGATAATCAAGTTAAGCAAATGATAATGGCATTTAGAGAATTGCAAGGTGATAATATAGACAAAAAAAACATTATAGAAAAAGGAGATTTTTTAACATTACAAAACCCTCCAAAACTTGATATGATTATTACAAGCCCGCCATATGTAACTTCTTATGAATATGCAGATTTACATCAACTGTCTAGTTTGTGGTTAGAGTATGCAGAGAATTGGACTGATTTAAGAAAAGGCAGTATTGGTAGTATGTATGATTATAACAATCATAATTTTGATAATTTAAACGAAATTGGCTCTCAAATAGTAGATGAATTAAATACTAAAGATGAAAAAAGGACTGCAAAATCTGTAGCTAAATATTATATAGATATGCAAAATGTGGCTAAAAAAACTTTTAAAATGCTAAAAAAGGAAGGATTAGCCTTATTTGTAATTGGTAATACCGAATATAAAAATGTTAGAATTGATAATGCTAAACATTTAGTCTATTCTTTATATGAGGCAGGATTTACTAAATTTGTTATTGAAAAAAGAAATATAACAAATAAAATTCTTACCCCGTATAGGGATAGCAATGGTAAATTCACATCAGATAAAACAAGCCGTAAAATTTATGCTGAAGAATTTGTAATTGTAGGGAAGAAATAAAATGACCGAACAAATCTCAATGAAGCCTTATGCTCGTCTAATAACTATGTTAGGAGAACAACTTGTTAAAGATTTTAATGTAGCTCTTATTGAAATAATCAAAAATGCTTATGATGCAGAGGCAGAAGATGTTAATGTATATCTTGAAAATTTTGAAGTAGATAATAAAGGGTTATTTTCAGATCCTGACACTGATGAAATAAAACAAAAAGATAATTCCTCCATACTCATTTGTGATAATGGCAATGGAATGACCGAGGAGACAATAAAAGAGCATTGGTTGAATCCCGCAACTCCATCTAAAAGGCAATTAAAAATTGGTGACAATAATCCAAAATCAAAAATAAAAAATAGAATTCTGCAAGGTGAAAAAGGGATTGGTCGTTTTGCCTTATTTAAAATTGGTAAAAAAATTACAATTACTACTCGTCCCATTGATTGTGATAAAGAATATATTATCACTTATGATTTTTCTAAATATGATGAAGATTTTCGTGATGAAAATGGTAATTTTCTATATTTAAAAGATTTAAATATTAAACTTGAGAGTAGAGAACCAAATCTAATATCCTCTAGTAATCGATTATATAAAGGTAATCATGGCACAGAAATAAAGATTGAATTTCTAAAAGGTGATAATTGGAATCAAAGGAATATTAATAGTTTACAAAAAAGTATATTTAAAATGCGACCTATATTTGATGCTGGTGAATTTAGTGAGAATGATAAATTTGAGGTTTCATTTTTTATTGATAATACAGAAATCAAAAAAGATGCTTTTAAGAGCTATAAAAATAAACTTTTAACAATATTAGAAGATAAACCTGTTCTAAAAATTTCTGGCGAGTTTGACAACTCAAAAAAAATATATTTATTTACAATTAATGGTAAAAAAATAGAACTTCCTTTAGATTCAAGCGATATTATGGGTTTAAGTGTGTATCAAAAAGAATTTAAAGACACTTATGAGAAATCTAATAAAGAATTAGCGTCAGGATCATTTAGATTTGAGCTTTACTTTTTTGATCTTATTTCCGATTTAGATACATATAAATTAGATGCTGATAGTAAGAGTCTTGTAAAAGAAAATAGGATATATTTATATCGTGATAATGTGCGGGTTGCCCCATATGGAGATTCTACAGATGACTGGTTAGAGCTTGACATATTTCGTAGCACTGGTAGGGTTGGAGATATGCCTAGTAACGATCAAATTGTGGGTAGAATAGATATATCTAGCGAAAATAACAAAGATTTGAGAGATGCCACTAATAGAGAAGGATTATTAGAGAATAAATCCAAAAAAGAGTTATCTTTACTAATAAAGATGTTTTTATATTATATTCATACAACATACTACTCTAAGCATAAAATTCAAAAAAAACAAAGAAAAGAGATTAATTTAGCTTCAAAGATAGATGTAGAATCAAAGTTTAGTGAGGTAAAAGAATTAGTTGCAAAAAACGATCCAAGAGCATTTAATGCTGTTGAAGAACTAGAAACTAATTTTAAGGAAGAAAAAAGAGTATTTGAAAAACGCTTAGATGTGGCAGAAGATTTAGCAGGTGTTGGTTTATCTGTAGAATCTGCTTCTCATGATATGAATATGATGATGAATAAAGCTACAAATTTACTAGATTCTTTAATAACATCATCTAATTCTGAACCAGATAAAAAAATATCAAATTTTAGTTCAGATTTAACTACTCTTAGGGGTGAGCTTTCTTTTATATTTGATAGGCTAAAAAATATTCAAGGTATGTTTGTATCTTCAAAACAAAGAGCAAAACCTATAAGAGTAAAAGATATTGTCGAGAAAATAATTAGAATCTTTGATTCCTTAGTTAAAAAAAATAATATCCAAATAACGGTAGAAGAAATAGGTTCTCCTTTGGTAGTAAAAACTACCGATGCTATCTTAATGCAGGTTTTAATAAATTTATTTGATAACTCCATATATTGGTTAGATAGCATTGAAAAAGAAAATAAAGTAATAAAAGTTAAGTTAGATTCCATAGAAAATAAAATGATAATAGCAGATTCAGGTCCCGGAATTCGTGAAGATGATTTGCCTTATATATTTGAAGAATTTTATACTGGTAAAGGATTAGATGGTCGTGGTATGGGTTTGTATATTGCACGGCGACTGCTTGGAAGAAATGATTTTTCTATTTATGTAGAAACTAATAATAAAATTGAGAAAGGTGCTAACTTCGTAATTGATTTCAATAAAAATACAGAAAACTAAAAATTAATAATAAAGAGAGTGTAAGGTAATTATGTATATTAATGGTGTTGGTTTGGTTATTGATGATAAAATATACGATAAAACTAGCAATATACACATTATTATAAACCAAATTGAAAGCAATGGGATACTATTATCAAAGTTTGATGATTTTCCTGATATAGTTTTTGATAATTCTTTAAAAAATATTTCTTTTATAATTTTAGATTGGTTAGTAGAAACTAAGGAAGAGATAGAGGTAGAAAAAACAGGAGAAAGGCTTCAAGATGATATAATGGAAGAAATATCCACAGGACTTAATACTTATGGAGATAATATAGTAAAACTTCCATACAATAAAAAAGAAGATACAAAGAAGAAAACTATAGAATTTATAAAAAGAGTTAAAGATAAATTTTTAGGACCAATTTTTATTTTATCTAATGAGCCATCTAAGGATATAGAGGATAATTTAAAGGAGGAAAACTTAATTACTGAAAACAAAGTAAATTTTATTTTTGTAATGAATAAAAGAGATGTATTAAAATGGGAGGATTTTCAACAATTATATGATGATAAAATTAAAGAATCTCCATCAATATATACTTTATTAAAGTTTAACGACTCTTTGAGTAATGCTAAACAAGATACCTTTGAATCTCTTAGAAATAATACTTTTGATTGGGCATCTTTTTTGTATCATAATACTAAAGAAGATAGTCATGGTAATGCAAATAAAGACCTGTTAGATATAATTATGCAAAATATAGAATCAAGAATGGTTCAATTCTTTGATTTAGAGGAAAAACTTTTACCTAGTAAATACAAAAAAATCAAGAAAGGTGAAAATAAGGATAAATATGAATTACCAAATAAAGAGAAAGCTGAAGTTCAGAGATTATTTAGCTCATTAATATTTTTATCAGATGACAAACTGCATAATAAGGATATAGATACTGGGGATTTATTCCATGTCTATTATATAGACAATAAAGGGTTTGTATCAAGTAAATATTATCTAAATACTCGTAGATCTTGTAGTTTAAGATTTGATAACAAATCTAACCAGTGTGAGTTATATTGTATTTGTGGAGATGAAAATCTTACAACAAAACCAAAAGACCTTAATGTATCACATATACACTTAGAAACTATTTTTATATCAGATAGTATGAGAACATTACATTTTAGCTTTAATAATTTACATAATGTATATGCTAATAAAGATGAAAACAACATTAGTTTTGAGCTTCAAGAAAAAAACGGAGAAAAGAAACCTATTAAAAGAATAGGCAGAATATTACATCCCTATATAACAGATATTTGCACTAAATATTCCAGCTATTTTCATAATCCGGGTTTACCTAATTATCCCGATATAGTGCCACCAAAAGATAAATCAAAAGAAAAAATAATATTAAAATAATTATTTTAAATTTATTTGCTGTTTATTAATACTAGATTT
>JAISPM010000047.1 GCA_031274895.1 Alphaproteobacteria bacterium | reverse complement strand
AAAAAACCATTAATACGCCTCTATCGCAAATAACAGGCAACCGTGGCGGCATTCATAATTCCTTGGCGAAAATACTTGTGAAGCCAACGCACATGATTGGTGGCTACTCGCACCTATCTTATGGTTTTAACTATTACGGAACCGTGGGTTGCAACCGCGATGAATTTGTGGCGATTAAAAAATTAAACAAAGTAGAATTTGAATAGGGAAGACACATGAAAGTAAGAGCGCAAATAGGTAAGGTCTTAAATTTAGATAAATGTATCGGCTGTCATACTTGCAGTGTTGCCTGTAAACAGGTGTGGACAAGTCGCGAAGGCGTGGAATATGCTTGGTTTAACAATGTAGAAACCAAGCCCGGCACAGGCTACCCAACCGAATGGGAAAACCAAGATAAATGGAATGGTGGCTGGGAAAAAGTTGGTGAAGGCAAAATAAAACCGCGCGCAAGGGGTAGATTTAAAATTTTCGCCAATACCAATTTACCAAGTATTGACGATTATTACGAACCGTTTTCCTACGAATATTCTAAATTGCAAAATGCGCCGAAGTCTAAAACCAATCCTACGGCTCGTGCGGTTTCTGTTTTAACGGGCGAAACCATGGAAAAGGTTGAGAAGGGACCTAACTGGGAAGATCAACTGGGTGGTGAATTCGCCAAACGGTCTGCCGATTACAACTTTAAAGACGAAAAACAGAAAGAAATCTATGGCGAGTTTGAAAAAACTTTCATGTTCTATATGCCTAGACTGTGCGAACATTGTTTAAATCCTGCTTGCGTGGCAATTTGCCCAAGTGGAGCCATCTACAAGCGTGAAGAAGACGGCATAGTGCTGATAGACCAAGAAAAATGCCGTGGTTGGCGCATGTGTGTAAGCGGCTGCCCTTATAAAAAAATATATTTTAATTGGTCTAGCCAAAAGTCCGAAAAATGCACATTTTGCTTTCCAAGAATTGAGGCAGGCTTACCGACTTTATGTTCTGAGACCTGCGTGGGCAGAATTCGCTATTTGGGCGTAATGCTATACGATGCCGATAAAATTGACGCAATGGCAGCTACTGAGAGTGAGAAAGATTTATACGAGGCGCAAAATTCTATTTTCTTAAATCCTAATGACCCAGCCGTAATAGAGGCTGCGCGCGCCGAGGGAATTCCTGAAGCATGGATAGAAGCAGCCCAAAAATCTCCGGTTTATAAAATGATTATTGATTGGAAGATAGCATTCCCACTGCATCCTGAATATCGCACATTGCCGATGGTTTGGTATATTCCGCCTTTGTCGCCAATTCAAAGAAATTTTGATGAAGAAATCACGGCTGGAAACATTATTCCAACACTAAAATCTTTAAGCATTCCTTTGAGCTATCTTGCGAACCTATTAACCGCAGGAGAAATTGCACCTGTGGAAGCAGCACTTAACAAAATGCTCTCCATGCGCGCATTTATGAGAAGTAAGCTGATAGAGAAAAATCCTAATGCAGCCTTTTTAAATGCAGGATTATCTGAGGCGCAATGCGAGGAGATGTATAGATATTTAGCCATTGCCGATTATACCGATAGGTTTGTAATTCCGACATCACATAAAGAATATGCGGAAAATGCCTTTGATATGAAAGCGTCTTGCGGATTTAACTTTGAGCAGGGTAATACCATGTCTAAAAAAGGTAAAAACCTATTTGGTGGTAAATAATGGACTATAAAATATTATCATATTTGTTGTTTTATCCTGATGATGAGTATTTAGCAAACCTTAAGCAAATTGATGTGAAAGATGGCGAGATAAACGAATTTATTCAGAAAATAATTAGAATGGATAAGTATGAAGCCATGAGTAATTATGTGGGCTATTTTGATAATAATCCATCGCTATCTCTATATTTGTTTGACCACATTATGGGAGATTCTAAAGAAAGGGGGCAAGCTCTGGTAGATTTAAAAGAGCATTATGAGAGCCACAATTTTGCGGTGGATAGTCAATACATGCCCGATTACATCCCATTGTTTTTAGAGTTTTTAAGTGTGGTAGATGAAGCGACTGCCAAAGAACTACTGGCAGAAACCTATGAGGTTATGAATACTCTATATTTACGCCATATGCAGATGGATAGTATTTATGCTTTTGTGTTTAAAAATCTTATCCATAAAATGGGTAAAGAAGTTTCGCAAAAAGAAGTTAAGGTCTTAAACGAAAAAGAAATAGACGAGCTATGGCAAGAACAGGAAGTGGTGTTCGGCAATAGCGTAAAAGCCTAAATTCCCCTCTCAAAAGAAGGGGTGGCAGCGTAGCTGACGGGGTAGTGGAACTAACATTAATTAATAAGAGGAAAAAATGCCTCCCTCCGTCATACCGACGAAGGTCGGTATCCATAAATAATAATTAACGAGGACAACATGCAAGACATTATTTATAGTATTATATTTGGGATATATCCTTATGTTGCCATAGCGGTTTTTGTGGTGGCAACTTTTATGCGCTTTAGAGATAATGAATACAGCGTTACGGCAAAATCTTCACAGTTATTAAATGCGCCCGGCGATAGAACCATGTTTATAATTGCCATGATGAGCTT
>JAISPM010000102.1 GCA_031274895.1 Alphaproteobacteria bacterium | reverse complement strand
CGATGGTGTTCTGCACACATTCTACCTCAATAGATAGAACCGGTAGTGGGGTAGATATTATAATGTAATACATTAATTTTAACATCCCACACTCTGCCATCTAGTGTCGCTAATATACTTTTTCTTTTGTTCTTTTATCTGCTATGTGTTTTTGTTATTATTTTACTTGATTTTTATGAGCCTCTTTTTTTATGTATTTATTAATAGAATCACTACCCCGCCTCCTTCGGAGGCACCCCTGCTGAAGGCTCCAGAAGGGGAATTAGAAAGCAGTGGATGCCGTTCTTCAACGGCATGATGAGTATATTATACAATAAAAGAATATGATTGTCAAGTATTTTTTACGAAGATATAAAAGCAAGCTAACTGACCTATTTTAACTGAATTATGACATTCCGAGTATTCTCCACAGGTAGGAACATGTCATTGAAGTTAAAATAGGTCAGTTAGCTTGCTTTATTTTCTTTATTTAATAGTAAAAAATCCCCTACTGAAAGCTCCAATAGGGGATTTTTTTAGGATTAAGTTATTTTTTCTTCTTAGAAAAAACCTTACCGAAGAAGCCTTTTTTGTCGTTTTTATTTTTTAAATAATCGGCATTTGATTTTTCATTATTTTTAGCAACAACTTCATTTTGTTTTTTTACTTCCTTAGCATGAATGCCTTTGGAAACACTTTTATATTGGTCGTAATCTTCATTTGCTAAAGCACTGTTTCTAGAACCTGCATTCGGCTTATAACCACTATATTTACCGGAAGCAACAGATTCTTTTGCTAACGAAGACCGATTACTACCTTTACTGGAATAGTTTTTTGGACTTCTGCTACGTGAAGACTTAGCTTCTTTTTCTAAACCACCGGTTATATCGCCGTAAGCGTCGTCTTTAGCTTTGCTTTTACTCTCTGCCCCGTGAGATTCGTCGCCTCTGGATTTACCTCTGCTTGCAGATTTAAGTGAGCTTCTTCTTGAGCTGCTGCGTGAACTACCTCTGGAAGAAGAACTTCTACTGCTGCTTCTTCTTGGAGCTTCGTCTTCGTTGTCAAAATCCTCATCACGGGAATCTCTACCATGATTACGACTATTTTTGCTAGGCAAACCTCTATCGTTTCTATCATCTTTACGACCATGACCTGAAGCTATGCTTCTAGAACCTCTTCCTGCGTCTCTGCCTCTGTCTTCACCAAAGCCACCACGAGATGCACCACCATGCGATTGTGGTCTGCCTGCACTTCCGCCAAAACCGCCACCGCTCATACCACCGAATCCACCACGGGAATTACCTTGAGATTGACCTCTGTTCATGCTATTTCCACCGAAACCGCCGCTATTCATTCCGCCAAAGCTACCGCCCTGTTGTGGTCTGCCCATGCTGTTTCCGCCAAAACCACCACCTTGTGGTCTGTTCATGCCGCCGCCGAAACCGCCTTGCTGCGGTCTGTTCATACCGCCGCCCATGCCACCAAAGCCACCGCCCTGTTGTGGTCTGTTCATGCCCATACCTGAACCCATTCCCATGCCACCTTGCGGTCTATTCATGCCTCCGCCGAAGCCACCCTGTTGCGGTCTGTTCATACCGCCGCCCATTCTGTTATTATTACCGCCACCAAAGCCGCCGCCCATTTTATTATTGTTAGAAAAACCTCCGGAAAAATTATTATTCGGGCGGTTAAATGAATTCATATTGTTGCTTTTACCATACATCATTTATTATTTCTCTTTCGGTTTTAATTTAAATACAAATAAATTTTATGTTATAATTAACATTATTTATTCCGATTATATCATAATTTTTATAGAAAAAACAACACAAAATGAATTACTTAATACTAAATAATAATTATTTCAAGGAATCTACCTACTTTAGAACGCCGCAACCCTTGCGAATCGGGCTGTTTGGCGGATCTTTTAATCCACCGCATTTGGGACATATTTATTTATCATTAACAGCACGAGCAATTCTTAACCTTGATATGGTAATATGGATGATTACGCCGATGAATCCGCTAAAAGCCCAGCAAAACAGCCATACTGACCTTAAATCTCGCCTAAAATTATGCCAAGAAATTTGCAAAAATTATAGTTTTATAAAAATTATTTCTATTGAAGATTCTTTTAATTTCCACTACTCTTACCTTATCCTGCGGAAAATAAGCACTTTAAGTGCTTTGGGAAACAAATTATTTTGGTTGATGGGGGAAGATAACCTTGCGAACATCCATAAATTCAAAAATTGGCAAGAAATAATTACAACTTACGACTGCCATGTTTTTGCAAGGAATCCTAAAACCTATGAAACTTTTTTTAAAAAATACGCTATTTTGCAGAAAAATAAAAAAATTACAGTGCATCTGATTCCGAAAAACCCACTGTCTTCTACAAAAATTAGAGAAGGAAATTAAATATTCATGAATGAAAAAGTATTAGAATTAAAAAACATTGTGCTAAACACCTTAGAGGAGCAGAAAGCCTTAAATATCCTCACCTTTACCCTAGGTGGTAAAAGCGATATAGCCGATTTTATTATTGTTGCCACAGGAACATCATCTCGGCATTTATTTACCTTAAGCGAGAAAATTTATCGGGCGGCGAAGTCTGCACACGCCAAGATTCTTGGGATAGATGGCGCAGAACAAGGCGACTGGATTGTGATAGATTTGGAAGATATAATCATCCATTTGTTCAGAGCCGAGGTGCGGGAATACTACAAAATTGAAGAACTTTGGCAATAAATGAATATTACCGTTATTGCTGCCTCGCGCGTCAAAAGCGATTCGCATGTGGGAAAACTAATCGCAGAATACGCTAAAAGATTCACCACGGTGCGCCTTAATATGGTTGACTTTGACGAAAAAAATTTATCTCAGCAAAAAATTAACGAAAAAATTTTTACCTTAATAAAACCCAATAGTTATAAAATTTTGCTGGACGAGCGCGGTGCGAATCCTTCCACTATGCAACTTAAAAATTTTTTGAGTGATATAGATAAGCCTATCGCCTTTTTAATTGCCGGCAGCGATGGCTTTTTGCCTGAATATAAAAAACAAGCAGATTACATGCTTTCACTCAGTAGCCTGACTTTTCCCCATCAAATAGCGCGCCTGCTTTTGGTAGAGCAGCTATATCGGGTGCAAAGCATTATACAAGGACATCCGTATCATCGCACTTAAAAGTCCCCTTCTTGAGAAGGGGTGGATGCCGCAGGCGGACGGGGTAGTGGAATTAAATTATTAATACAGATTACTTTATTTGTGCTGAATGATTTCCCACTACCCCGTCTCACTTCGTGAGCCACCCCTTCTCAAGAAGGGGAATTGCAACACCGAATAAAAAATGTTAAAATAGAAAAATGTTTAAAAATTGAGGTTTAGATACATGGAAAAAACGCAAAAAGTGATTCTTACAATCTTAGACGGCTGGGGATACACACAAGAACATCCTGAGTTTAACGCCATTGAGGTTGGCAGCACTCCTAATTGGCACCGCATTTCTACGGAAAATCCTAATGCCACGCTTATAACTTTCGGTGAGCAAGTTGGGCTGCCGGAGGGTCAAATGGGAAATTCCGAAGTAGGACACACTAATATTGGCGCAGGACGCGTTGTTTATCAAGAACTGCCACGTATCAACAAAGCCATTCGTGAGGGTGAATTTGTAGCGAATCCTATAATCACCAAAGCCATTGAAACTGCAAAAAACACTAAGGCAAGAGTCCACATTATGGGGCTTTATTCCGAAGGCGGCGTGCATTCACACATGAAACACATGCTTTTTGCCACTGAACATTTTGCAGCTAGTGGCGTGAATGTGGTGTTGCATTTATTTACCGATGG
>JAISPM010000088.1 GCA_031274895.1 Alphaproteobacteria bacterium | reverse complement strand
TAATAAATTTAATTATTCTAATTATTCAGGAAATATGGTTATCATTAAAATACTTCTAATCCCTTGAAAACCTATTAATATCTTTCTGATAAACAAAAAACTCAACTTTAGATTTTATTTTCTTGCAATAGGCAGGGAATATTATTACAATATAATTAATCCAGTGATAAGCAATAATAAAAATTGTAAAAAGGAAGGCGCACTGGATTCTACCCTAATCTCTAGTTTGAATTGTATCTATATTTAAACTAGAGATTTTTTATAAAGAGAATCCTCAACATTTATTTAGGATTCTTTCTTTTTATTACTGCCATACTACAAAATATCTTCAAGTTGAGAAATAAGCTGTTCTTTTTCATTACTGCCATTGGTTTTAAAGCGCAGCAGTGGAATGCTGTATTTTTTTAAAACATTATTTTTTAAAATATCCCTTTGATACTGACGGCTACCTTCTTTATGATACGCAAAGCCATCCACTTCAATTACTAATACAGGCAATTTGCTGAGTTTATCAAAAATTAGAAAATCCACATGGGTTAACATGTTGCCCGCATATTTCTTTTCATTTTCCTCCAACATACTGGTATCTCGTAATAGCATTTTTAGTGGCACAAAATTAGCTACATTAAACTTACTAAACTTATCCAAAGATAATACCTCATTAATGAGGACAGACATTAGATTTTCACTATCAAATTTTGAAACCCGACCTTTTTTTCTTAAGAACTCCTGCCTTTTATAATAATAATCTTTATACAAATAATCAAAAACGGAATAAACCTCGCTTTTGATAATTTCTAAATTGTTATATTTAATGTAGTTTTCTAAGTCTCCGATGTTGGTATCACCAGTATCTTCATCACTACTAACCAAAATAAGTTGGTCAATGGCACGACTAACCGCCACATTTAAACGGTTAGGATTATCTGTAAACGTTGAAATTTTATTATCCACCGTGCAAAGAATAATAACTTCATTTTCACGTCCTTGAAACTTATCAACCGTGTCAGCTACAATCTGAGTGCCGGCAAAAGTTTTCTGCAAGGCATTAGTTTGATTTCTGTATGGTGTAACAATTCCTAAATCACAATTTTCAAGCCTTTGTTGTGGGATAATTTCTTTAGCAATAACGTCAATCTGCCTTTGATTAACATGATTTCTATCGTGATTGCCACTAACCGTTTTATAAAAAATTAATGGCTGTCTTTGTGATGATTTTTCTTCGGTTAAAACAATTAATTGGTTGTTGTAAAACTTTTGGTTGCAGAATTCTATAATTTTAGGATGGCAACGATAATGCTCCCTTAATAAAACTCTTGGAACCTGTGGAAATAGCTTTGCGCAAGAAAGTAATATGCTATGATTCTTATAGCGATAGGCTTCCGCTAAACCAAACTTTTTAAACAATATATCCGTAGATTTTTCAGCCTCAGAATCCACAATATTAGGTAGTTGTTTTAAATCACCAACCACCACAATATTTTTAGCGCAATACAGAGCTAAGGCTCCTGTGGCAATATCCACCTGCGAGGCTTCGTCAATAATTACATAGTCGTATGTGATATTTTTTAAGCTACTGATAAGTGAGTAGGTGGTAGATAAAATCACAGGATATTGTTGCAAAAATTTTTTGGGATTTTTCCATAAATCATCTATTTCAAAAGATTTATTATCTAAATTTTCATATTTTTGTGATAAGTAATGTTTCAATAGCTTTAAAGAAAGATTTGATGATTCCGCCATTTTCTCATTAAAATGAAATTTTTCTATCTCATTTTGTAAATTTTGCACTCTATAATTAAGCTCATGAATTTTAGTGGTATAATATCTTTTTTGCGTAAGATTAATCATTTCCTCGTAAGATAACTTATAAAATTCTTTCGTTTTAATGCCAAAACGATAGCCATTAATTATTTTTGCGAAAAAATTTGGTTTTTTATTTTTACGGAGATACTTTTCACATAAAAGCCATAACTCAAGTGATTTATCAGCAGTAATGAGCTTTAAATATGTATCCACAAACTCATCACTAAAGCTACAATATTCATTAAAATGCTGATACTCAAGGACTATAGCTTCAAATTTCTTTTTGATACTCGACAGCTCATTTCTTTTTAAAAGCATATCATCCAATTGTGCAGCAAGGGTTTCCAAAACTTGCTTAGTTTTAACTTCTTCTGCAAGGGATAATTCTAAAGCAGATAAATTAGGTAATGGTGTTTGCCCCTCTATAAAGTTTTGTTTGTTTTCAGTGCTACCAAGATTGGCAGATATAAAGTCTAATTCATATTTTTTTAATTTCTCAAACACATTGGCGGTGGCGGAGTTATTGTTAGAAACAACGGCAACACTTTTACCTTGTATTACTATATTGGCAATAATATTTAAAATACTTTGAGTTTTGCCGGTTCCGGGTGGACCCTCAATAATACTAAGCTGATTGGTAAGCGCATTATCAATTGCCTTTTTTTGCGATAAATTAAAACCAAAGGGATAAATAGTCAGTGGAGGAGGAGATGCTTCAACAGCAGAGAACTTACCACTTAAAAAGGCGGCTAAAGGGCTGCTTTCCGCAATAAAATCAATTTTTGAATAATGTTTATGTAAAATATTGTTGCCGCTTGAATCTTTTAAGCCAACAAGTTCCGTAATATTCTTTAGATAGTTAAAGCAATTATGAGTTGCTTTATCACTTAAGACTGAGTTAATAATTTCCACATTTTCTGCGTTGTAATGAAAAGTAGAGCCATCATTAAAGGTAATGCTAATCTTATTATCTTTTGAATAATAAGATTTAACATCATCGGTTCTATCCCTACCTTTAATGATGATTTTACTTTTCTCTGCAGACATCTGCGAATCTTTATATTATTCCCAAATCGGTTGCCACACAACTCCGAATTTATCTACAACCCAAGCGCATTTGCGAAGTGGACCGACAGCTTCCGGTCCCATCATTACTTTGCCGCCCTCTGATAGAGTCTTGAATATAGCATCAAACTCAGCTTCATCTTTAGCTTCAATACATAAAGAATTCGCCCAGTTAAATTCCGGAGCAGGGTGAGCCTCAGTCATATCTAAAAACATAATGGTAGAATTAGCAATTTCAATCATACCAAACATAATGCGTTTTTTATCGTCATCGCTTACTGCCATAGGATGTTCACCATAAGGTAAACACTTCACAATTTTAGTATTAGGAATGCTTTCCGCATAAAAATTCATAGCTGTTTCAGCTTTGCCATTGAATGTTAAAAACGGATATATTTTTTGCTTGCTCATGTAAGTTCCTCCATTTGATTAATATCAATTATAATTATAAAGAATATATATTTTTTTACAAGGAAATAAATAATATGTTATAATGCTATTTAAAGCTGCGATTCTACACAACTAAAAAATAATAAGGAAATCACTTCATGATAAATTGGCATGAAAAAAGTAAGGAAGATGTTCTTAAAGAACTAGATTCTAATATGAATAACGGGCTATCCTCAGAGACGGTTGAAAAAATTCAACAAAAGTATGGGAAAAACGAATTTGCAGAGCCTCCGATAGAGAGCATTTTTGCCATGATAGTGCGTCATATGAAAGACCTTGCTACTATTATTTTACTTATAGCTGCCTTAATATCTTTAGTGATGGTAGTATTTTACGGAGACGATATTCTTAAATTTCTGGTAATTACCGGAATCATTGTTTTAAATTTAACTTTAGCTATTACGCAAGAACGCGGAGCGGAAAAGTCGCTCGCAGCTCTTAAAAAACTCAGCAGTCCTACCAATATCGTTTTGCGCGGAGGCATGCGCCAAGAAATTCCTTCAACTGAACTTGTAGTCGGCGATATTATATTTTTAAAGACCGGCGATATGATTTCAGCAGATGCCAGATTGCTGGAAAGCACCGATCTTATGGTAGATGAAGCTGCCTTAACAGGCGAAAGTATTGCCTCAGAAAAAGATGCTAATCTTATACTGGGCGAGCAAACTGTGGTTGGCGACCAAAAAAATATGGTATTTGCAGGTTGTCTGGTGGTGGCAGGTCATGCTAAGGCGATAGTTGTAGCTACGGCTATGAACACGCAAGTAGGTATCATTGCCGGATATTTAAACACCACCACTAAACTGTTAACTCCGTTGCAAATCCGCATTTATAAGCTGGGTAAGGTCATAAGCATAGTAGCAATTCTTTCTGCGTTATCGCTATTGGTATCCGGTATAATTAGAGGTTGGGATATTTGGGAGCTGGCATTGCTATCAGTTGCCCTCTGTGTGGCAGCGGTGCCTGAAACTTTGCCGCTAATTGTAACCCTTACCTTAGCACATGGTGTAAAGGAGATGGTTAAAAAACATGCTCTCATAAGAAAACTGCAAGCGGTTGAAACTTTAGGTAGCACCTCGGTGATTTGTTCCGATAAAACCGGGACTCTTACGCAAAATCGTATGGCTGTTAAAAAACTATGGATTGATGGAAGCGATCCATTTAGTGATGAGGCTGACTTTTCTGATAAACAACTAGACCTATTAAGTAAATTCGCCTTGGCTACCAATGCTGTAATTGAAAGCAACAGTGCGGGTGAAACTGTGGTAATGGGTTCGCCTACGGAATCTGCAATTATTAATTTATTAATTGCTAAGGGTATTAATAGGGTTGACGCCGAAAAAGCCTATCCAAGAGTTGAAGAAATTGCATTTTCTTCAGAACGTAAAATGGCAACTTTTATCCAACAAGACGCACAAAATGGCGGTTATAGAGTGTTAACTCTTGGAGCTTATGATAGGGTGCCATTTAAAAATTCCTCCACTGCGCGCGACCAAATGCACGATAATTTTGCGGAAAATGCTTTACGGATACTGGCTCTTGGTAGTAAGCACATAACTGAATTACCTTCTCAGCTGGCTGATGTAGAACGTGAGTTAGAGTTTGAAGGAATAATTGGACTTATAGATCCACCGCGTCCGGAAGCTATAACTAGCGTGGCAATTGCCAAAGCTGCGGGCGTGAAAACCGTAATGATAACCGGCGACCATGCGATTACTGCCAAAGCGATTGCGAAACAAGTGGGCATTTTAAATGAAGGCGATAAGGTTATAACAGGGGTAGAACTTTCCAAGCTAAGCCAAGAAGATCTTGAGGCGGCGGTGAAAGAATATTCCGTTTATGCACGGGTTTCTCCGGAAGATAAAATCCGTATAGTTAAGGCGTGGCAATCGCATAATGAGGTTGTGGCTATGACCGGCGATGGCGTGAATGACGCTCCTGCTTTAAAGAGAGCAGATGTTGGTGTAGCCATGGGCATAACCGGCACGGAAGTGTCTAAGAGTGCGTCTGATATGGTTTTAACCGATGATAACTTTGCTTCAATTGTTGACGCCATCAGATACGGTCGGAATGTTTTTGCAAATATTCAAAAAACTGTTTATTTCCTTTTAACCTGTAATTTTTCTGAGATTATTTTAATATTAGGATCGGGCATTATGGGTTGGGGGATTCCTTTAACTCCTATTATGATACTGTATATTAATGTGATAGCTGACGGTGTGCCGGGTATGGCATTAGCCCTTGAAAAACCGGCTCCGGAAATAATGCAACGAAATCCTGTGGGCAGAAAGGAAAGTATATTTAATGGCTATAAATTTGTAATAACCATGCAGGTTATATCGTTCACACTTGTTGGTTGGGTTGCTTATTATATCGGCGTTTTTGTTGGCTTAGATAAACATATTATGCCATCGCATGAACTGGGTCAAACTATGGCATTTATTGTGATAGGCTGGACTTCCATTTGGCATATCTTCACTGTTCGCAGCCGCTCATCGATTGCGAATAGTAATATTGGCGATAACCCTTTATTGGCGTATTTAGCCTTACTAATGACTGCTTCTTTTGTGATAATTGAAGTTATACCACAGGTAGGTAGAATATTTGATTTGGTTCCAATGGGTCTTAACCACTGGTTTATTGCCATCGGACTTTCAATTGTTCCTACTATAATTGCCGAAATTCATAAGTTTTTTACAAGAGTGAAAGCGTAAGCGAGCCGTCATCCCAGACCGCAGGTGCCGCTGGGATCCACTGCCTTTTCTAATTCCCCTTCTTTAAGAAGGGGTGGCAGTCGTAGACTGACGGGGTAGTGGAATTAATATCTTATGCGAAGCATTAATTCGTCATGGATGCAAAAACCCAAGCAAGAATACAGTATAAACCTTAACTCAGTCCGCTTACTTTGCTTGAATAATTAGTATTTAATATTCATGGCGGACTTCAATGCGGTTTATACTGTATTCTTGCTTGGGTTTATCATTAATAAAGGGTGAGGCATAAAAACTCGTCATACCGACGTAGGTCGGTATCCACTGGATAATAAAACAACCTAGCAGCTTGTATCAACTTATTTTATATTATAACAAATAAAAACTTGACAGTATTAAATTATTATGATTTATTTCTAATCAGGAAGGAATCATTATGTGGTCTATATTAAAATATATTGCGATAGGGGTTGTTACAGCAGTTATAGCTGGAATTATTTTAGCTGTTATCATTCCTCAGCCTGATGTAGCTAGCACATCAACAAACACTCAATCTACGCCTCCTGAAGTTATAGTTGATA
>JAISPM010000083.1 GCA_031274895.1 Alphaproteobacteria bacterium | reverse complement strand
AGTATCTGCAGCAATTACCTAATACCAATATCAAGGGAGCCATTATCATGGGTTCAGCCTTTGCATCAAGGGAATATCATGTGGGTAAATGGCTGGCATGGCTACCGTTAAAAATTTTTGGTGAAAAAAATGTTAGACGGTTTGAAAAACTTCTCTATAAGCATTTCCGTTTTAATTTTATTATAAAGTATGCTCATATTCTGCTATCACGCGATAAAATCGCACTGCAAAAATATAAGGAAGACCCTTACTGCCAACGGATATTTTCCATAAAGTTTTATTACGAGCTGCTGAGTTTTATGATTGATGTTTTTAAAACTGAAAATATGCAAAAAATAAATCCGCAAACTCCGATTTTTATTGTTTCGGGTAAACACGACCTTATCGGCGGAAAGTCTAAAAAAATTAAAAAACTTTACAGAGCCTATGTGGACATGCAATTTACAGATGTTAGTATGAAGTTGTATGAAGCCTCGCTCCATGAAATTATCCACGATAAAGAAAAAGATACTGTGTATGCCGATATAAAGCAATGGCTTAATTCTCGTATTCCCCTTCTCTTAGAAGGGGTGGACGCGGAGCGGACGGGGTAGTGAAATGTTAAACTTTATAATTGTCTTCATAGGTGGAGGCTTAGGTTCGCTTAGCCGCTATGGTGTATCGCTACTTTTTACCACCCATAAAAGCGTTGCCACATTATTAGTAAATATCATTGGATGTTTTTTAATTGCCACCCTTGATGGTTTGTTTAAAAAATATCATATACATTTTATTTTAACATCTGAGCAAACAAGACTTTTATTTATTATGGGATTTTTAGGAGGATTCACCACTTATTCATCCTTTCTTTTAGATTTTTTTAACCACGCCGATACATCTATAGGCATAGCAATTTTATATTTAGGTGCCAGCATATTTTTAGGACTTGTCGCATTTATGATTGGAGTTAATTTGCTAAAACTGTTTTAACATATTTATGCTATAGCTTTTCTTAACTTTTTCAGTTTATAATTAATTCGTATTTAATTTAACTGTTTTATGTATTAAGGAAAGTATTATGTTAATTAAAAAATTAAGAGCAGATATCGCTCAAGATATCTATTTAGATTATAACGCCTGCACGCCTGTTTTACCAGAGGTTCTATCGGAGATGACTCCGTTTTTTGACGAGTGTTTTTATAATATCACTAATCCCTACTCTCTGGAAATTAACCAGTTTATAGAAGGCTTGAGAGCAGATATTCTAAAAGCCCTAGGCGGTCAACAAGGCGATATAGTTTTTTACAGTGGTGCCACCGAAGCCATTAATGCCATTATTAAAGGAGTGGCTTTAAAGAGTGTCTTCAATGGTGAAAGCGATAAAAATATTATAGTATCAGCCATAGAACACGACGCTGCGCTTGTGTGTGCGCAAAACTTAGAAAAACTTGGAATTAAACCGATAATTTGCCCTGTAAATGAAAATGGCATGGTAATTTTAGAAAAACTGCAAAAACTTATCAATCAAAATACGCTCTTAGTTTCTATTATGCACGTTAATAATGAAACAGGAGTTATTCAACCCATGAAAGAAATTTCTAAAATCTGCCAAGAAAAAAATATCCTGTTTCATTCCGATGGTGTTCTTGCCGTTGGTCGTGTGGATATTTCCAATGTGGCAAACCATGTGGATTTTTACACCATCGCTGCTAACAAGTTCTATGGACCCAAGGGCATTTCTTGCAATTATATTAAAAATGCTAATACCCTTGCCCGCCTAACCTGCGGCTCAGGACAGGAAAATAACCTACGGGCAGGAACCCAAAATGTGCCGAATATTGTTGGATTGGCTACGGCGTTAAGTATCACCCTTAGCGACCAAACAAAAGTTAATGCTAAGGAAAAAGTTTTAAGAGATAAACTAAAAGCGGGAATTCTTGAAATATTTCCGGATGTGAAAATTAATGGTAGTGGTAATATTATTGCTAACACGCTTAATGTTTCTTTTAAAAATTTAGATAGACACAAGGTTTTAGAAGCATTGATTAATAGTCGCATATTAGCAAATGTGGGGGCTACTTATTTAGATGAAAAATCTTCCCACGTTATTAAAGCCATGTATACTTCACCCGACTATGCAAGCGGCAGTATCAGATTCAGCGTCGGTAGAAATTCCACGGAAGACCATATTAATAAAGCCATTACTGCCTTGCAAGAAAATATTTTGCCGTTATACTAACTAAAAGTAGGAGGCAGCAATGCCTCCGCCACATGATAAGGATATTAAATGAAAAACTCTCCAAGACAATTCGAATTGACCTCTCAATATGCTCCTTCGGGCGACCAGCCTGTGGCGATAAACTCTTTAATAAAAGGCTTGAATGATAACAAAAAGAATCAAGTTTTATTAGGAGTTACGGGGTCGGGCAAAACTTTCACCATGGCGAATATCATTGCCAATACCCAACGCCCCTCTTTGATTATGGCGCATAACAAAACTCTTGCCGCCCAGCTTTACAGCGAACTGAAAGGATTTTTCCCTAATAACGCCGTGGAATATTTTATTTCCTTCTTTGATTATTATCAGCCTGAAGCGTATATTCCATCATCTGATGTTTATGTAGATAAAGATTCCGTAATAAATTCTAAACTAGACCAAATGAAGCATTCAGCAATTTATTCACTGCTTGAGCGTAGGGATACCATCATTGTGGCGTCGGTTTCGTGTATTTACGGTATCGGTGAACGCACATTTTACGAAAAAATGAAGATACTTTTAGAACAAGGTCAAGAAATTTCCATTCCGCAGTTGTGTTTAAATTTAGTGAATCTACAATATGTTAGAAACGACTTAGCCTTTGAGCGGTCTACCTTCCGTGTGAGGGGCGATATTGTGGAAATTTTCCCGGCGCATTTGGACGAAGAAGCCATCAGACTATCTTTTTTTGGAGACGAAATTGAGCGCATAGATTTATTTGACCCACTAACGGGAAAAAAGATAGAACGCCTAGATTATTTTCGCCTTTACGCCGCTACTCTTTATGCTACTCCACACGATGTTATATCGCATGCTGTGCCAAAAATTAGGGCAGAACTACAGGAACGTATAGACTATTTTAAATCGCAGGAAAAATTTATTGAAGCCCAACGGGTGGAAGAACGCACCAATTTTGATGTGGAAATGCTCCAAGCCACAGGATACACCAAGGGGATTGAAAATTACACCCGTTATTTAAGTGGTCGCGAAGCCGGCAGCACGCCATCTACACTATTTGACTATTTACCTGAAGATACCATAGTGTTTGTGGATGAATCCCATGTTTCGGTGCCACAGATAAGGGGCATGTTCAACGGTGATAGAAACCGCAAGCAGACTTTAGCTAATTATGGTTTCCGTTTACCATCTTGTATGGATAACCGCCCGCTTAAATTTGAAGAATGGGAGGAAAAGCGTAAGCAAACCATTTTCGTTTCTGCCACGCCTGCTGAATTTGAACTATTGCAAAGCGGCGGCGAGGTGATTGAACAGCTGATTCGTCCTACAGGTCTGTTAGACCCTGAATGCTTTGTGCGCCCCCTTGAAAACCAAATTGACGATTTAATGGGCGAAATTAAAACCAGAATTCCTAAAAAAGAAAAGGTTTTAGCCATAACTTTAACCAAAAAAATGGCGGAGCATATCACCGATTATTTCAACGAAAACGGTATCCGTTCTAAATATATCCACTCGGATATCGATGCCCTTGAACGTGTGCAAATTATTAAAGCCTTAAGAATGGACGAGTTTGACGTGCTGGTGGGAATTAACCTCCTGCGTGAGGGTTTAGATATTCCCGAGTGTAGCCTTGTTGCCATATTAGATGCTGATAAGGAAGGCTTTCTTCGTTCTCGGACGAGCCTCACACAAACCATTGGGCGGGCGGCGCGTAATGAGCAGGGAATTGTAATTTTATATGGCGATAGAATCACGGATTCCATGCGCTACGCACTGGGCGAAACCGCTCGCCGTAGGACTGCGCAACAGGCATATAACGTAGAACATAATATTACACCAAAAACCGTGGTTTCTAAGTTAATAGATATTGATTTAGGAAATTCTAACTATCGCGTTTCAAAATCTGACAAGAAAACACTGAAGGCACAGGCTGCGGAAAGAGCAGAGTTAGAAAGAGAACTGCGCTTTATGTCCAAGGAAGATATTATCAAGCAAAAAGAAAAATTAAACAAAGAGATGATTGCGTTTGCCGATAATTTAGAGTTTGAAAAAGCCATTGAGATGCGCAATAAAATTAAAAAGCTGGAAGATTTAATTTTAGAAACCATAGCGGATTAACTATGAAAAACTACACACACCGTCATGCCGTGCTACGACACGGCATCCATAGGGTATTTTTTTTATCACTATTGTTTATGCTTAATTTAGGCTTGTTGCATGCCACTTGGGATTCACCTGATTTTATTACATCGCAAAGCTCAACTGCTGTTAAAACTCAAGAAATGCTTGGAAATATCGGCTTAGTTGCTCTAAATTTATTTGCGATAACCCTAATTGCCCATAATGAAGATAAAGCAGGACTGCGAGAATATCTTTACGGAATTTCCACCACCACTGCCCTGAGCTTTGGCGGGAAATATTTAATTAAACGCCCAAGACCTGACGGCAGCGATAACTATTCCATGCCTTCCGCCCATTCAGCTTACAGCTTTTTTGCCGCTACTTTTATTACTAAAAGATATGGCGAAAAGTATAACACTCCAGCCTATGCCGCCGCTACTTTTGTGGCATATTCAAGGGTAGCTGCCAGAAAGCATAATATCAGCGATGTGATAGTGGGCGGTTTTTTAGGTGCCACTGTGGCTTCCCTTTTTACTACGCAGTATAAAGTTAATAGTTATACTTTAAGCGTTGTGCCAACTCTTGCTAAAGATAGTTTTCATATTCAGCTGAATTTAAGTTCATAAGATTCCCCTAATGTTTACTTGCATTTCATGCAAGAGAACCGAGTTTAGTCGTATCACCTTTGGGGCGATACTCCAATTTTAATTGTTGCGGTTTCAAAGTATTCCTGCGGGGAAGGAGACTGTATAGAAATTTGATATAGTATTAGCCATCTCCAAGCTATACTACCACCAAGCTACGATTTAAACAGGATGTGTAGACAAACTGAATTACAAAACCCACAAGTATCCCAAGTACTGAGAATTACAAGCCCATTAGTTTGCATATTTGTAAGCGTCTGCGACTACCGTTTTTCAACGGTATGACGGTTTCAAATATATAATTATAAGTCAGTGATATCTTAAATCTTTCGTGCTGAGTTTATTATCAAGCAAAAAAGATTAACAAACTATTTTTAAACACATTGCCAGATATGGATTATACTCTATATTTAAGGGTAGATTCCACTACCCCGAGCGATTACATCGCCCACCCCTTCTCCAGAGAAGGGGAATT
>JAISPM010000027.1 GCA_031274895.1 Alphaproteobacteria bacterium | reverse complement strand
AACTTCCCTGCTTTACATTCAACCGTATATAGAACTAACTATATACCAACATAAACTATAACAAAGTTATCTCTTAACCCTTTCCTGACCATTATACTATTTTATACAAATACTTTATTGCGTCCTAAAACTAAACTAACTATACAACCTTTTATTCGCTTGCTGTTTTTTTATTTTTATTGTTTTTTGATAGACCTCTTTTTTAAGTTTAATTATTAAACCACTACCCCGTCCTGCGATGCAGTCCACCCCTTCTCAAGAAGGGGAATTTAGGGGATATTATTAAATTATTACTACCTATTTTTTCTTGTAATAATTTTTTATATCACATACTATACACCAAAAGAATATGATTGTCAAGTATAAAGTGAGATTTTAATATTGAAATGAACCATATACTAACATATAATTCTTATTAAATAGGTGAAAGTTTATGAAAGAATTACAATTTTTGCTATATAGCACTCCTACTGATAATGTTAAGGTTGATGTGGTAGTATCGAGCGAAACCATTTGGCTTTCTCAAAAGGGTATGGCAATGTTGTTTGATGTTGGCGTTCCTGCTATCAACAAGCATTTAAAAAATATTTTTGAAGATGGTGAGCTAATAGAAGATTCAGTTATTTCCATTTTGGAAATAACTGCCAACGATGGCAAAAACTACCAAACTCAGTTCTACAACCTTGACGCTATTATTTCTGTCGGTTATCGGGTTAACTCCAATAAAGCTACGCAATTTCGGATTTGGGCAACAAAAATTCTCAAAGAATTTATGCAAAAGGGCTTTGTTCTTGACGATGAACGCCTAAAACAAGGGCAATCGGTTTTTGGTAAAGATTATTTTCAAGAATTATTAGAGCGGGTTCGGTCTATTCGTGCCAGTGAGAGGCACATTTGGTTAAAAATTACCGATATTTTCGCTGAATGTAGCCTAGATTACGATAAAAACTCAACTACTACTAAAGAATTTTTTGCAACAGTGCAAAATAAGTTTCATTATGCTATTGCAGGACAAACTGCTTCAGAAATTATTAATACTAAAGCTGATAAAACTAAAGATAATATGGGGTTGACTACTTGGAAAAATGCTCCATCGGGACGAATTCTTCAAAGTGATGTGTTAGTGGCTAAAAACTATCTATTAGAAAGCGAAATTAAACAACTGGAACGAACGGTTGGTAGCTATTTTGATTATGTTGAAGGCTTAATTGAGCGTAAAAACACTTTTACAATGCAGGAGTTCGCTGAAAGCATTAACAAGTTTTTAGCTTTTAATGAGTATAAAATTTTAGAAGGGGCTGGCAGTGTTAGTAGAGAGCAAGCTAATGAAAAAGCTATTGCTGAGTATGATGAGTTCAATAAAACTCAAAAAATCAATAGCGATTTTGATAAGCAGATTAAGAAACTACAAAATCAATGCAGCTAAATAAATTGACAATAAGATGTAATTATCTAATAATATAGTTGTGGAACTCAAAATCCATAATTATACTACAACCGGTCTCGCCTATCCGTAATATATGGCTCTTTTTTTATATATTATGCTTTGGGCGGGAGGGTAGAGAATACAATACCCAACGCTAGGGGAATAATCTCGCTCTCTGTTGTAGTAGAGTTTTGAGTCTCCCGCTCTATAATATATTAGAAAGAGGCATATCAATGGAAGAAGCTCAAAAACATGAATTAGACGATTACGATATTAAACAAGAATTCAAAAATCTTTTATTTAAGCATATGGAGCTAACCAAGGATTACGATAATCTATTACTGGAAATTCAAAAACTTATAGATAGTTTAGATAGTTCAACTCAACAAGCATTTTATGATATTTTAAATAATTATGATATGAATATAGAAGATAAAAAAAAGCATATTGCTAAAATGGGGCAAGAATTTACCAGATTTGATAAGCTGTATTTTGTAGGTAAATTATTTAACCACAGCTATTATGAAACTGAGCAATCTGCCCTAAGCATGCTTGAGAATATTCCTAATATAAAAAATCGGAATGATATTAAGAGTTAATAAATAAAATGGCGCAGCTGGGATGAGACAGAACCTCTAACCTGATGCCTCTAGGGGAAATGCTTTAGCCTGTTGAGCTATGTTTGGTAGTAGTTGGCGCAACTAAGGGGACTTGAACCTCTAACCTTTGACTCTCTAGAGGAAACGGTTTATCAAGTTGAGCGTTTAAAATGGCGTAGCTGGGAGGACTTGAACCTCTAACCTTTGCCTTCGGAGGGCAACGCTCTATCCAGTTGAGCTACAGCTACATAAAAAATAAATTTAAAATAAAAACCACTACCCCGTCCGCCTATGGCGTCCACCCCTTCTCCCAGAGAAGGGGAATTTGGGTTCGTGGCTAAACAATTAACTTATGAATAGCGTCATAAACTTCACTAACTTTCTGCTTACTTGTGCTGATAGCGATTTTTTCATTAAAGCCATCCACATTCAGTCCAATATAATACTTGGTTCTTTTAATTAAAAACAACAATACCGCAAAAAGCACAGGAAAAAATGCCACACTTAAAAAAACTAAATATCGCCCGGCACTTCTAAAAATACTCTCGCTCGCAGGCAAAATAGAGGCAATATAATAAAGAAACGAATATACCACAATCGCCATAATAATACTAAGCACTACGGATTCCATAATATAAGAATCCCTGCCCTTGTAAATACTTTTTATGCTGCTTAAAGCATACCGCCGTCCGTTATAAACTATTTCGCTATCATTAACTTCTAAATTATTTTTGCCTATTTTGGTGTTATACATTGCCTCTCCTTATTATAATTATTTATTGATTCCACTGCCCCGTCAGCTACGCTGCCACCCCTTCGCCAGCGAAGGGGAATTTAGCAATATTAATGCGTCAATTTTAAGAAAACTTCTTCTAAATCAGACTCAATCATTTTTATTTTTTTAATAGTATATCCTAATTTTACAAGATTCTCCAAAATAATACCCACATCAACTTCATCTTTATAAGCTACCACGATAGAACCATCTTCCCCATTACGAACAGAAAAGCCTGCAATATCGCCGCCGCTAAACTCTTTATCTAAAACTAATTCCAAGTGCTTAGCACCAACTTTGGCTATCAGCGAATCCTTATCTTCGTAAGCAATCAGCTGTCCGGCATTAATAATGGCGATTTTTTCACATAAATACTGCGCCTCTTCTAAATAGTGAGTTGTGAGAATAATGGTTTTACCATCACTGTTCAGCTGTTGTAAAAAAGCCCATAAT
>JAISPM010000024.1 GCA_031274895.1 Alphaproteobacteria bacterium | reverse complement strand
GAGGACAAAAGTAAACCTTCCGGCGGCAGGCTGTTAGGCACAACTAAATCTTTTAGCAATAAGGAATTAGACAAAAACCAATATTATAGTGTCAGCATATTAGAAGAAATCGGTAGAAGTAATTTAGAAAGTATCGGCAGATACAAAATTAATCCCTATAATTCTTTAGTTTTTAGCGTTGGCGGTATGAACAAAAGTGCCGCAATCATAAATGGCAGATACGCTAACAATGATAACTACAATGAAACAGCTAACCTTAGAATCACCCATAATTACAGCGTTGCCTATTTAAGAAAAGTTAGCGAATTTAGCAATCTTTCAGTTGGTGTAGAAGTTGGCATGTATAATAAGGCGAATACAACAATAGCCAGAGATTCTATTTCGCAGAGTATAGTTAATACAAAAACATCGTATACGCCTCAACAAACTACTTCAAGGAATGTTCCTGTAGCCACAACTATAAATAAGTTAAAACCGCAGAATACACAAGATGTTAAAGTCATGCTATATAAGCAGTATTTAATGAAGAATATTGATTCCCTTAATAAAGAAGATGCAAAAATACTGGAAGATATATCTCTTGCGGTTATAAATAAAGCCAATCTACAAAATGCGAATCTGCAAACTGCGAATCCCACAGCAACTAATGTAAATGCTGATAAAAATGCAAGGATTGATGTTAATAATAATTATAATATTTGTAGCCATATGACCAGCACACAATATCCTGAGATATGTAGAAGTGGTAATGCCACAGTATGCGATATGTTTACTTATTTAGCGGATAAGAATCCCGGGGGCATGAGTGGTATTAAGTGCGATAGCAATGGACATATGAATGATACTCAAATATGTAAAGTTACTATTGCAAGCCAGTTTTGCGATAATGGAGTGCTAAATGAAGGGAAATTCTGTTCATATTATTACAATGTGTTTTTCACAGGAGGAGACCTAACCATTGAAGAATTTTGTAAATTACTGGATAATACATTTGTTCCGCCTAATCCTCCGCCATCATGTAGTAATGATGTAAGTTTATGTGATACCAACATGCCTCCGGTTAACCCTGAGTGCAACATAAACGATCCGCTTTCCTGTATAGTGGCAGATCCTGCACCCATGCCCGAAGTTGACCCTGAGTGTGATGTAAATGACCCACTTGCATGTATAGTAGCAGAGCCAGCACCGATGCCAACGCCTGACCCAACTTGCGATATAGACGATCCGCTTTCGTGTATAGTAGTAGAACCCGAGCCTATGCCTACACCCGATGCCAATGATACTTGCTTAGAAGACCCAAGTTTATGTCAAGTTCCGGGAGGTCCGGGAGGAGATATAGTAGACCCAAATAATCCGCTAACACCACCACCATCATGCGAAGATGATAATTCATGTGGTTTTCCACCAGCACCACCCATAAACCCGAAACCAACATGTCAGACGGATATAACTTTGTGCAACACTGACACAATGCCTAACATTGACCCTGAGTGCGACATAAACGATGGTGTTTCGTGTATAATAGCAGAACCCGCACCAATGCCAACACCTGACCCAACTTGCGATATAAACGACCCTATTTCGTGTATAGTGGTAGAACCTGAGCCAATGCCGAATGTAGATACCTGTATAGATTTAAATGGCGATGAAATTTGCCAAATACCCGATATTGAATTGCCCGATATTCCTAATACCTGTGAGGGCTTTATAGATTTATGTAATACGCCCGAATTGGGAATCGACCCTCCTGAAGATTGCCTTACTGACACAAGTTTATGTCAAATACCTAATATCGACTTACCAACAGTGCCAACCTGTGATAGTGATATTAATTTATGTATACCGTATCCAATGCCTGAAATTGACCCTGAATGCGATGTGAATGATGCTGTTTCGTGTATAGTGGTAGAGCCATCGCCTATGCCAACCCCTGACCCAACTTGCGATATAAACGACCCTGTCTCTTGCAGCCTGCCTGAGAATTGCTTAACTAATCCAAGTTTGTGTCAAGTTCCGGGAGGTCCGGGAGGAGATATAGTAGACCCGAATAATCCACTAACACCACCACCATCATGTGAAGATGATAATTCATGTGGTTTTCCACCGGCACCGCCCATAAATCCGAAACCAACATGTCAGACGGATATAACTTTGTGCAACACTGACACAATGCCTAATGTGAACCCTGAATGCGATATAAACGATGTTTCGTGTATAATAGCAGAACCATCACCCATGCCAACCCCTGACCCAACTTGCGATGTAAACGACCCGCTTTCGTGTATGGTAATAGAACCCGCACCCATGCCAAACGTTGATGCCAACGATATATGTGAAGATAAAGTGGATAGCTGCGAAACACCCGATATGGGTATGCCAATCATTGAATCGTGCGAGAATGACCAAAAGTTTTGTGAAAAACCTGATATTTCCAACCCTACAGTTATAAAACCTCGTCCACCTGTGGTTAGTATGAGTTCTAATTCTTACAACGCTATGTTTTTAGTAAATTATGAATTATTAAAGGTTAATAATATTGGTTTAGCCATAGAAGGTGGAATTGGCGCAATGTATCGGGATATAAAAATCCGTGGAGCAGTAAGCGGAAGCGGTTCAACCATGGCTTTATCAGGCAAAGTCGGCACCATCGGCAGCTATTACTTAAGCGATAATATTGCCTTAGGAGTTGGCGTGCATTATGTTTATACAGGCGGCATGAAATTTAAAGAAATAGGAAAAACCGATAAATTTTCAGGCTATAGCTTTAACATACAAAACGAAAGAACTACTGTTTATAGTTTACAGTTAAGGTTTTTGTTTTAACTAAAAATTTTTTTAAACTTTCTTCTTCCCATCAAAAAACTCAATTTCAAAGGCTGTTGCAGTATTTAAGGCTGTTGCAGATTTAACAATACTGCCATTTTGCGAAACCACACTAAAGCCACGTTTTAATGTTTCTTTAAAAGATAAAGACTCTAACATTCTGGTTAAATAAAACAATTTCTGCTCACTATCTTTAATATTAAGCGCAAATTCATTAACTTTAGTGGCAAAGAACTGTAAACTATTTTCATAGCTATTTATTCTACTCTTCAAATTCCAAGCTAAATTATCGGTTTTTTTAGAGGATACTATTAATAAATATTTACAATTATCTAAATATTTGGACACATTTTGCTGTTGTCTATCGCGCAAATATATAACCCTACTCTCTTGGTTTTTAATAATATCTAAAGGAGTTTTTAGCAATTTAACCAATACCGCTAAATTTTTTTCTAACTCATTAAATGTGCGCCCTAATAGATAATCTAAATGTCCGCTTATAACTTTAATATTTTCTCGCAATTCTAAATTATTTCCTAAAAAAGCCACACTTGCCGTAGGTGTAGCAACGCTTTTATCGGCAACTAAATCTGCCAAGCTACTATCAGGGTCATGACCGACCGCCAGCACAATGGGAATATTAGACTTAAAAATTGTCCGCACAAGGTTTTCATCGTTAAAATGGAATAAATCTTCAGCCGATCCGCCGCCTCTGGCGATAATTAAAAAATCAGGCACATTTTCTTGTAAGGCATTAAAATATTCAATTGCTGCGATAATTCTATTAACACTGTCCTCACCCTGCACCGGAACATCGTATAAATAAAGTTTTGTTGGGAAAGTTGAGCCTAGCGTGGTTTTTATATCGTTAATTACATCACCATCGCTTGAGGTTATTAGCCCAATGCCTTGCGGATATTTCGTAATAGGCTTTTTATGAGAATCTAAAAATAAACCTTCACCTTTCAATTTTTCGGTTAAAACCGCCAGATTCTTCGCCGCCTCGCCTACTCCATGCTCCGCCACAGCAGCTACATTAATATAAAACTTAGAATTGGTCGGATAGCTTAACACTCTGCCTAGAACTCGCACCTGCTTGCCCTCAATAATATTACCACGTAATTTATCGGCATTATTTTTCCAACAGGCGCAAGAAATAACGTTTTTATCTTCCTTTAAATTAAAATAAATGTGTCCTGACTTTGAATTTGCGTTCACCTCACCTATTTCGCCATATACTTCCACAATGGGAAAATTTTCGCTGAGGGTGATTTTAATATTTTCTAAGAGTTCACTTACCTTGAATAATCTTATCATTTTCTATTTATTTGTTTTGTGCTATAATGAGCAGTATAGCATAAAACAATAAATGAGGATGTATAATATGTTAAGCACCAGCACTTTTACTGAAATCCAAAAACATTTTGCCGAACTACGTGCTAAAAAAATTGTGAATCTTTTTGAACCGCAAAATAGTGGCGATAAAAGAGCAGCCGAGTTTACATTTACCCTTGACGAGCTAACATTTGACGCCTCTAAAAATTTATTCACCAAAGAAACCCTAGACCTATTTGTGAAGTTAGCAAATGAAATGGGAATCCAAAAAAGTATCTCTGCTATGTTCAGCGGAGGTAAAATTAACTTTACCGAAGGTAGAGCTGTGGGACACGTGGCTTTGCGCGACAAAAATCTGCGCTCATTTGTGGTAGATGGTAAAGATTACGCCGGTGAAATTAAAGCTACAAAAAACAGATTATACGACTTCGCACGAAACTTCCGCAATGGCAGAATAACAGGATTCTCCGGTAAACCTTTAGATACGGTGGTGAATATCGGTATCGGCGGATCTTATTTAGGTAGCTTAATGTCTGCCAATGCGCTGAGCGGTTTTGACGATAAAAACATTAAAACCTACTTTATTTCTAACGTAGATGCCGCAAATTTAATAGATGTGCTATCAAAAGTAGATTTAGAAAAAACTCTGTTCGTGGTGGCTTCTAAAACCTTCACCACCCAAGAAACCATGCAAAATGCCACAACTATTAGAGACATTTTTGTTAATAATATTAAAACCCATGATACGAACATGGCAGTGGCTAAGCACTTTGTGGCTTTATCTTCTAATACAGAGGAAGTGGCAAAATTTGGTATAAAGAGTGAGCAAACCTTTAATTTTTGGAATTTTGTGGGCGGCAGATACTCCATTTGGTCGGCAATCGGCTTGCCTTTGTTGCTTAAAGTTGGTGAAGAAAAGTTTCAAGAATTTTTAGACGGTGCAAATATTGTGGACGAACATCTACGGACGGCTCCACTAAATAAAAACATTCCGTTTATTATGGCGGCAATTGCTATGTGGAATAATAACCTTTTCAATTATAAATCTTACGCTTTAATTGCTTACGATTACCGCCTGCGCGATTTCGCCCGCTATTTGCAACAGCTTGAAATGGAAAGCAATGGAAAATCGGTTAATGCTAAGGGCAACAGAATTTTTTATAATACCAGCCCCGTAATTTTTGGCGAAGTCGGCACGGATTCGCAACATTCCTTTTTCCAAATGATACACCAAGGCACGCAAGTAATTCCTTGCGATTTTATTGGTTTTTTAAATGCCGGCAGTAAAAATCCACTGCAGCAGCATCAAGATATTTTGTTTGCCAACATGTTAGCCCAAGCCGAAGCCTTGATGATTGGCAAAACCCGTGAGCAGGTAATGGAAGAATTTAAAACACAGGGTATGAATTACACCGATTACGCAAGCATTGTGGCACATAAGGTGTTTGAGGGTAATCGTCCTAGTAATATCTTTTTGTTTAATGCTTTAACTCCTAAAACCTTAGGAATGTTGTGCGCGCTATACGAACATAAAATCTTTATTCAAGGTTTGTTGTGGAATATTAACTCGTTCGACCAATACGGTGTGGAATTGGGTAAAAAACTAAGTGCAGATATTCTGATAGATTTACAAAAAACTCCTGAACAAGAGCTGTATGAGCTTGAGCTTGCCGCCGCACAAAAAGCTGCAGCCGAAAAACTGGCGGCGGAAACTGCAGAGGTTGCTAAGGTAGCAGAACCTGTGGCTCCTAAAAAGTTTGAAATGAAAATGCCGGAAAGACCTAAAGATAAAATTGTAGCTCCAACAATTGATAGAAGTTCATCAACGACAAATCTAATAAATCTTTATAAGAGTAATAAAAGAAAGTAATGCCTATACCTCGTCATGCCGTCGTAGGACGGCATCCACTGTCCGCAATGTTTAAGAAAATACAATGGATACCAGCCTACGCTGGTATGACGGGGGATTATGCCTGCTAAAATAAAAATTTTATCCGCCCATTTGGTGAACCAAATTGCAGCGGGTGAAGTTGTGGAACGTCCTGCTTCTATTATTAAAGAGATGGTGGAAAATTCTGTGGATGCAGGAGCCACCAGCATTACGGTGCAAATTCAAAATGGCGGCAAAACTTTTATTGCCATTACCGATAACGGTAGCGGCATTTATAAAGACGACTTGCTGTTATGCTTAAAGCCCCATGCTACCTCTAAACTTCATGAAGAAAACCTAAATAATATAACTACCCTTGGCTTTAGAGGCGAGGCTTTGGCTTCTATCGCCTCGGTGAGTCGCATTAAAATTGCTTCCCGTGAATCTACCGCTGAAATTGGTTATGAAATCTCTGCCGATGCCGGAGCGCAAAGCGATATAATAAAAAGTAATATTCCACAAGGCACAATCATTCAGGTGAGCGATTTATTCTACGCCATTCCTGCCCGTTTGAGCTTTTTACGCAGCGATAGTGTGGAAACCACCTACTGCTATAAAATATTTAAGCAGCTTGCTTTGGCAAACCCTAATGTTTCTTTTAAATTAGAAAATAACGGACGGGTGGCTTTTAATTATCCTGCAACTAAAACAGAACCACTGCGAAATCGCGTAGAGCAAATTTTAGGAAATGATTTTATTGAAAATTCTTTACCTATAAGTGAACAAAACCCTATGCTGCGCTTGTATGGCTTTATAGGAATCCCTACCTACTCTAAAAACAATATGGAAGACCAGTTTTTGGTGGTTAATACCCGTCCCCTGAAAGATAAAACTCTGAGTGGAATTATTAAGTTCGCCTATTCGGATGTGCTGTTCAGCGGTAAACACCCTGCTTATGCTTTATTTATGGATATTAACCCCAGAGAGGTTGATGTGAATGTCAGTCCTACAAAATCGGAAGTGCGCTTTAAAGATATTAACTTTATTCGCCACCTTTTGCTCAGCAGTATAAAAATGACATTAGGCTTAAGTAATACACAAAAAACCAATTCAACTTTCGGTGGGCAGTTATTAAACAATAGGATTCAAGCTAAACCCCTAGACTTAAGTATGTTCTCACCGCAAACAGAAAGTCTACAGGTTAAAGAAAAAGAAAGCGTATATATAGCTCCTACTGTTGAACAAAAGCAAGAAGAAACAATTGAAGAAACCCAAGAATTTCCTTTAGGATTCGCCAAAGCGCAGTTTCATAAAAACTGGATACTAGCTCAAAATGCTGATGGACTAATATTGGTAGACCAACATGCTGCCCACGAGCGCATAACTCAAGAGGCAATTAAGCAGCAATATTTCAATAAGAATATTCCACAACAGTTGCTTCTGCATGGCGAGTTGCTGAAATTAGACCACCTGCAGATGGAAATAATCAATATTTACGCTCAGCAAATTACAGACTTAGGTTTTTCTTTTGATGTTTTTGGCAGAGATAGTATTTTAATAAAAGGGATTCCAAGTATTTTAAAAAATCCCAATCCAAAACAATTATTGCTTGATATTATTGCTGATTTTAGCACACTTGAAACCCCGCAAAGTTTTAACCAAAAAATTAATGATATTATCTCCACCATCGCCTGCCATAGCTCCATCAGGTCGGGTCGCACCATGAATTTACAAGAAATGAACGACCTCTTGCGAGCTATGGAATCCACTCCAAATTACGCCCAATGTTCCCACGGTCGCCCTACCTATATTGCAATTAGCCTGAATGATATTGAAAAATTGTTCGGTCGGGTGTAAAATTCCCTTCTTGTAGCAGATGATTTTACAGAATCTTAAAACATCCACCCTACACGCCCATTCACCGAGAATCCATTTCTCACACCAATATAATACTTACCACCAACGCCAACATTAAAGCTATAACCTTGAATAAAGCGGGCAGACTCTTGCACAAAAGATTGGTCGTAGCCTGCCTCAATAACACTTGTGCCGCCTTTGATTACTGGAGCTTCTATTTTTGTATTAAGGGCAGGGCTGGATGTTGTGGCGTTGGCGGTTCCGTTTAGTTCTTGTTCAAAGGCATAGCCAAGGTAGCCAACTAAATATTTAGCCCGCACTCCTGCCACTGCTCTTGAAGACATTATATCTGCAAACTTAATTTCTTCTTGTGTGTCTAAAATCACAGTGCTGCCTTGCTGAGCTGTGGCTAAATATTTAACATATTCGTTTAAGCTAAAGTCGTTTATGTTTTGCGTTAAGCCTACCCCTGCATGTCCGCCGTAGTAGAGGGAGCCGATGTTGTATTTAGCGTCCGGTGAATAGTCTGCTTTATAGTCGGTAGAAACATAGCCGGCACGAATGGAAGCATCAAAATAGATATACTTAGATGCTATTCTGCCAAGAACTCCGCCGCCGGCATAAACATTGCTGCCGTCTCCTTTAACGATGGAATCCTCAAACTCATTGTAGGTGTTGTGCTTGCCGCCGCCTGCCTCTAAAAAGGCTCCGTATAGCATATTATCTATTTTTCCACCTGCTCCAAGTATTAAACTGCCACTTTGAACATTAACGTATGAACCACTGTTTAGCTTTATAGAATTTAAGTTCACACTTGAAAACATGCCATCGCTATAACTTTGTAAAGCAGATTCTAATATGTCGCCACCATCTGAAACTAAATCGGCTCCTTGAATAAGCATTCCTAAAGAAGATAAATACCCTTCAGATAATGATTTTGTTTCAGGATTTAATTTACCAGCATCGCCGCCATCGCAATCGCCTATGACACAGGGGTCTATGTCTTCGTTTATTTTAGCGTAGAGATTGTTGTTTTCTTGCAACAGCTCCCAGTCATAAATTATGGTGGCACCTGAACGCATTTTGCCACTGTATTGGCTTAGGTTGTCTCCACCCATGTTTGCCACCAAAAATAATGTATCGCCTTTTTGCAGTGGATTTGAGGTGTCTTTGATGTAAAGCCCTATCACGGAATTACTCATATCTATGGCGGATTCGGTGGCGGTTAATACGGCATTATCTATATTGTTATGGTCTATTTGGAAGTTATAGTTATCAAAGCCACCTGCCGATTTAACAATTATATTGGTTTGTAGGTTTAAAGTGTTTCCTGACACTTCTCCACTACCAACCCCTCCGAACAAATTGGCTTTACTTAAATCGGGATTACCGCTTATGTTAATTGTGTTGTCTTTTACTTCTACTGTAGCTGTGTCGGGCGCATCGCTATAGCCTCCGTAAATATTACCCTCAAAACTACCTCCCTCTATGGAAACAGTATTGCCTGAAGCAGCGTGATTCATAATTACATATGGATTATAGAGAGAATACCCTCCATATACATTAGTATTTTTAAAATTCCCGCTTTTTATATTTATATAATTATTAGCCACTTTAACGGCATTGCTACCATATAAATTAGAATTTGTAAATGTGGCATTGCCTGATATATTTATAGTATTATTTATTACGGTCATATCTTCAAGCTCACCGGGATAACCATTAAACTGAACCTCACCACCGCTTATAATCCCCTCAAATATGCCGCCATTGATATTTACTGTATTATTTTTTATTTGTATAGTCTTATTGCCTGAAGCAATCTCACTTCCGCCACCAAATACATTTGCAAAAGTATTTCCGCCCTCTATGGATGTGGTATTACCTGAGGATTCCATGTTCTCTACATCCTGACCAAGAGCAGAACCTCCATATAAATTGAAATATGATGCATTCTGAGAAATGACTGAGTTTTTTATTTCTACAATATTATTTGTTGATTTAACTGAACGCCCACCATAAACACTTGAACGGATAGTAGCATTATTTATATAAATATAATTAGAATCCGCTACATCACCTCCATATCCACCATATACCGCCTTAAGCAGCGTTCCTGCAAGAATATTAACTTTATTATTTTTGACCACAATGCTTTCGCTATCGCCATATCCACCATATATGTAAGCATACACATTATCAGCGTTGGCACCTATATTTATAATATTGTTGCTTACTACAGAATTGGCAATACTTGAATATCCTCCGTAAATATCACCAAGGCTGGTTAATCCTGATACTGTAATTTGAACCATGTTTCCACTAACCTCTAAATTTGAATCGGTAGAATTTTTCGCACCATAAATACCATAATTACTAAAGTTTAAATTAGGCGTAGATGCAATAACGGTATTATTCTTGGGATTCTGACCTATACTATTAGCATTTCCTAATGTATCAGAGGTTGGGTTTTGTGTAATAACAACAGTAGCTGCAAAGGCTGATGATACAGAAAATAGAAACAACAGAATTAAATATAGTTTTTTCAAGATAAACTCGCCTCTTATAATAATTATAACCCCAGCATAACATGGGGGGGGGTAAAGCAAGTTTTTTGTGAAATATAGCAATTTTATTGCGCAGAATGGGTAAAAATAGTTTATTGATATTTATGTTAAAATTGTTAGATGTATCATTGAAAAACTTTCTTAAAGAGTGTAAACTTAAGTTGTAAACAAAAATAATTGGAGCAATACAAAATGAAACACTCAACTGTTATACTAAACGATGGTCATCAAATTCCACAATTCGGTTTAGGGGTTTATCAAATTGAGGGCGATGAGGAAACTAAAAAAGTTTGCCTATCTGCCCTAAAATTAGGCTATCGCCATATTGATACCGCCCATGCTTATCAAAATGAGCGTGGAGTTGGAGCCGCCATTAAAGAAAGCGGTGTGGCACGTGGCGATATTTGGCTAACCAGTAAATTATGGCCAAGCGATTACGGCACAGGCATTACAGCAAATGCGATAGATAAAATGCTTGCTCGCCTTGATACACCATATATAGATTTACTATTGCTGCATCAACAAATCGGCAAATATATGGAAGCCTACAAGGAAATGGAAAAAGCTGTTGCTGCAGGAAAAGTAAAAAGCATTGGCTTAAGTAATTTTGAATCGACCAGACTGGAAGAAGTGCTGGAAGCTGCCACCATTAAACCAAGCGTGTTGCAAGTGGAATGCCATCCTTATTATCAACAAAATGAGCTGAAAAAACGTTTAGCTCCTTATAATACTAAAATTGAGAGTTGGTATCCTTTAGGACATGGTGATAGCAGTCTACTCAATGAACCAATTTTTACTACACTCGCTCAAAAATATAATAAAACCAATGCTCAAATTATTTTAAGATGGCATATGCAGGAAGGCATAATTGTATTTCCAAGAGCCAGTGAGCCTGCGCATATTCAAGAAAACATCAATATTTTTGATTTCACACTCACCGAAAACGAAATGAACGAAATTCGTAAACTTGATAAAAACTATCGTTATTATAATCTTACCTTAAAGGAACAAGAAACCCATCTTGCTAAATTTACTCCGGCGGATTAAAACAAGCAAAAATCCCCTCTGCCTTTGAGAGGGGATTTGTTGTTAGGCAAGACAGAGTAGTTGGAGTTAACTAAAATATATATCCAATTTTCGCATTTATAGAAAATCCATTTCTAACACCAATATAATACTTACCACCTAAACCAACATTAAAACTAAATCTATCCTGAGAGCGGGTAGCTTTTTGTATAAAAGTTTGGTCGTATCCTGCCTCTATTACGCTTGTGCCACCTTTTATAACAGGAGCATTTATTGCTGTGTTGGCTTGGGGTTTAGATGTTGTAGCACCGGCTTCACCATTTAACTCTTGCTCGTAAGCATAACCAACAAATATACTTTCATATTTAGCACGAATCCCTGCCACTGCTCTTGAAGACATTACACTATCAAAATTAATTGTCTCACCGGAATCTAAAACTACTTTATTTCCTTGTTGCATAGTTGCCAAATATTTAACATATTCATTCAGTGAAAAAGAATTCATATTCTGCACTAAACCAACTCCTGCATGCCCGCCGTAGTATAATGAACCAATATTATACTTAGCATCGGGTGAATAATCTGCCTTAAAGTCTGTAGATACATAACCACCACGAACAGAGGTATCCACATACATAAAATCAAAATCCAGTCTACCAAGCAACCCTGCTCCGGTATAGGTATTATTACCGCTACCTTTTACTGTTGATTCTGCAAACTCATTATAAGTATCATGCTTACCAACACCTGCTTCTAAAAAAGCTCCAAGTAAAAGACCCTCGGCTTTACTACCAACACCAACTATCAATGAACCGCTTTGAGTATCAACATATGAGCTATTCTTGGATTGACCGGCTTTCATTTTAGAAGAGGTATTATTATCAGTCTGCGAACCAGTATTTGATTTTATGGACGACACATTAATACTTGAAAACAAACCACTATCATCCTTTGCTAAAGCGGAATCTACTGCGCTGAATCCATTATCTGCTACCACATCTGCTCCCAAACTCAATATAGATATGGAAGATATTCTACTCTCAAGCAAAGACTTTACTTCAGGATTTAAGCGTCCTCCACCATTGCCATTTCCTCCGCCACTAACATCATTGTCTATTACTGCGTATAAATTCTGCCCTCTTGGCATTAGCGTCCAATCGTAAATCATGGTTGCTCCTTCTCGTAAATGTCCGCTTGCTTGGTCGATTGAAGTTCCTCTCATGTTCTCCACAAGCAATATTACATCTCCTGCTTTTAATGAAGCATTTTCTTTTAAATATAAACCAATCACAGAATCACTCATATCTATTGCAGTTTGTGTCCCTTTTAATATAGGATTATCAAGATTTGTGCCATCCAGATAAAAATTATACTGTTGAAAATTACTTGCTGAAAGGACGCTAATACGTGTTTGTAAGTTTAAAGTATTGCCGGAAACACTACCGTTTTCTGCAATTCCTCCAAATAATGTTGCTTGTGTTAAATTCGGATTGCCACTAATATTAATAACGTTATCTTTCACCACTGCATTAGTAGCACTTCCAGCATAACCTCCATAAACATTCCCTTCTATCTCTCCGCTTTCTATGTTTATGGTATTATTTGAAACAGTAGTTCCAAATCCTCCGTATAAAGTAGCATTTTTAAAAACGGCATTACCTGATATGTTAATGCTATTATTTACAGCACTATAGCCGTTTGCATAACCTCCAACTATTGTGCCACCTATAAACGTGCCATCACTGATGTTTACTGTATTATTACTTACCGATAAAGCCCCTAAGCTATTATTAGAAGCATAGCTTCCACCATATATATTATTGTTGTTATATGAACCACCGGATATAGATACAGTATTGCCTGATATTTCATAATTGCCAACTACTACTGACGTATCCTCTATATAAGACCCTCCTGATATACTGAAATCCGATAATGTTGAATTGTTTATTTCTACGGCATTATTTGTTATTGTAAAAACATTATTACCAATTCCTCCGGCAATGCTACTACTGCCACTAACTCCTGCAGAAGTAATATTACTTAAATAAACATGGTTAGAATCTACCACACTATCGCTACTGCTTGATAGTAATGCCTCGCCACCATACACAATATTAATTTTTCCTGAGCGAATATCAACTTTGTTGTCTTTTACTATACCGGAAATTCCTGAATATAGTGCGCCAACTACCACACCAAAGCTACCATTAGAAGTTTCATTTATCATTACAGAATTATTATTTACAGTCATACTTCTATTACAAGTATCGCAGTATGCTCCATAAATCTCTGCAATATCCAGCCCGGATGCAATAACATTTACAGTATTATTACTAACAGTAGTAGCAGAAGGATTAGTAATAGAAGCACCATATACATTGAAAGAACCAAAATTTAAACTGGGTGTATTAAGATTAACAGTATTGCCATTGGGGTCGCGTGTTGGATTTCCAAAACCGGTTAACGCAGTAGAGTTTCCGTAGACATTGTCTGTTGGGTCTTGCGTAATATTAATGGTTTGGGCAGCAAAGGCTTGTGATGTTGTAAGTAAAAATAATAGACTTATTAAATAAAATTTTTTCATTAGAACCTTGCTTATTAAAGGGTTATATATAATTAGCCCTATCATAACATAGTAGGGGGGGGGTAAAGCAAGCTGTTTGTGAATTTTAGCAATTTTATTGCTTAAAATTACCTCCGGTAGTCGGTATGACGAAATAATTCCAAAAAACTTATTGCATTTTTGAGAATATCCAACTATATAGATATTAAGAATAAATTTACAAGGGGACAACAATAATGAGCAAATTTAGTGATATTAATTCTACTGGGTTAGGAAATACCGATACCAACCTTGCCCTACGCAGCTATATGCTTAGAGTTTACAACTACATGGGGTTTGGACTAATTCTTACAGGATTAATCGCCTATTTAACCGCCTCAACGCCTGCCATGGTAAATGCTATTTACGGCACACCGCTTGGAATGGTTGTAATGTTTGCACCATTGGCTTTTATATTAGTGTTATCTTTCGGCGTTAATAAAATTCAGGCATCAACTGCACAAATGTTATTTTGGTTGTTCTGCGCTGTAATGGGCGTATCAATATCGTATATTTTCCTTTTATATACAGGAGTGTCAATCACCAGAGTTTTCCTAATTACCGCCGCAACTTTTTTAACCATGAGCATTTACGGTTATACTACTAAGGCGGACCTCAGCAAAATGGGCGCAATTTTGATGATGGCGTTAATCGGAATAATTATTGCCATGATTGTAAACATTTTCATGAAAAGTTCGCAGTTAGATTTCGCAATTTCTATCATTGGGGTAATTGTATTCACAGGACTTACCGCTTGGGATACGCAAAGAATTAAAAGTAATTTTGATGAAAGAATGGATAGTTCGACCCTTAAAAAATCTGCAATTTTAGGCGCATTAGCTTTATACTTAAACTTCATCAACCTGTTCTTAATGCTTTTAAGATTAGTTGGCGACAGACGATAATTGCGCTACAAAATATCCATTGAATATAATGGCACTCCCTTTCACGGTTGGCAAAAGCAAGATAATTTACCGACCGTGCAAGGTTCTATTGAAAATGTTTTAACAAAAATTGCTAAATCTCCCACAGAATTATTTTGCGCAGGAAGAACCGATACCGGTGTTCATGCCATAGAACAGGTCGCTCACTTTGATATGGAGCGAGATTTCTCCCCTTGGCAACTGCAACAAGCTCTAAATTTTCATCTTATGCACAGCGGAATTTCCATATTTAATGTGGAGAATCTTGGTGAAAATTCTACCTTTCATGCCCGCTTTTCGGCAGTATCGCGCGAATATATTTATAAAGTTCTCAACAGAGATTACCCACCAACCTTTGCTAAAGATTTATTCTGGTGGATTCCACAAAAACTTAATGTTGCTGCCATGCAACAGGCAGCAAATTTTTTAGTCGGCACCCACGATTTTAGCAGTTTTAGAGCCACAGGTTGCCAAGCGAATTCACCAATTAGGAGCATTGATAGTATTAATTTTTCTGTGGATGGCGATGTTATCAGCATGCACATAGTTGCCCCTTCTTTTTTGTATCACATGGTGCGCAATATTATGGGAACACTCTGCCTAGTGGGACGTGAAAAAATCAACCCACTTGAGGTTAAAAATATTCTTGAGGCAACAGATAGAACTAAAGCCGGAGCCACCGCCCCTGCACATGGACTGTATTTTTATAGGGTGAACTACTAAAACGGAAAAAATTCCCCTTCTTTGAAGAAGGGGTGGACTGCATAGCAGGACGGGGTAGTTGTTTAGCTTTGCTAAACAGAACCGAGGTTAATCGTATCACCTTTGGGGTGATACTCCAATTTTAACTTGTGCGGTTTAGGAAATTATTTAGCGAAAATAAATTTTAATGCTATGCATAAACTATTAATTCCACTACCCCGTCGGTTTCACCGACACCCCTTCGCCAGCGAAGGGGAATGTATATCTGCAAAAAATTAACACTGAATTAAGATATTGTTGCTAGAATTAAGTGTGAACGGACAATGAAAATGGCAAATATTTATAATAAATTATCTTATTTAATGTTAATGCTGGCAGGAGTAATTTTGCTGGCGATGTTTTTTAGTTATAATCCTTATGGAGCATCGCTGAACTCCACAGGGATGTTTGAAGGTGAATCCTCAATTGAAATTTTTCGCAATGTTATTGCCGATATATTCTTTCAAATTTTCGGCAAAGCGGCTTATTTAATTCCTATATTTTTTATTTCGCTTTCGTGGCAACTTTACACTAAAAAAAACGTTCCCCTGCTGAAATATAAAGTAATGAGCTTTTTCTACGCCATTATTACCATTCCGCCATTAATAGGTGGTGGCGTGCTTGGCGTTTATTTAGCGATTGAATTGCCATTATTTACACAACTGTTCTATATTTTTACGATACTTGCCATTGTTGCCTTAGGTTTCGCCTTTTCTGTATCACTCCAAGATATTATCACAGCTAAAAATGCCTTTGTATTATTTGCAAAGTTTGTTTACAGAAAAATTATGACTCTTAAAAATCATGAGCAGGCGGTGGATTATAATTATAAATCTGCCAGAGCTAGCATTAATATTATGCCCGATTTAGAAAGCGTGCGGATTTCTAATAAAATTGCTGAGGATGAAATCGCGGAAGAACCTAAATTTAATGAAGATTTTAAACACAGTATTTTCTACAAAAACATCCAAGCTACACAACAAGTTGAAGAAGAGGAAATTGCTTATGAGGATGAACCTATTGCAGATTTAGAAAAAGACTTTGTTGCCGCAGCCTCGGCTTTTCATTCTCCTAAAAAAGAGGAGCCACAATATTTCCCTGAACCAGCCTTTCAACCACAGCCATTTCAAGCTCCGCAACCAATCCCTGCGCCAATACCGCAACCCATTCCATCTGCTCCTGTTGCCATAGCCAAAAACATTCTTGGTAATGATGTTCAAATCCATCTCTCTAAAGAAAATGAACAAATGTCTACCCTTAAAGACAAGCCCACCAGAAAATATCATATTCCGCTGAACTTTTTAGATATTAAACCGCAGAAAAACAGCATATCTACTGTGGAAATTAAACAAAACGCCATTAATTTAGAGCAAATTATCCAAGAATTCGGCGTTAATGCTAAGGTTGTAAACATTATCACGGGTCCTGTGGTAACTCTTTACGAAGTAGCCATTCCGGCTGGGGTTAAAACCTCTAAAATTACCACCCTAGAGACCGATATTGCCCTGCGCATGAAAGCAACATCCGTGCGTATTGCCATTGTGCCGGGGAAAGATGTGGTGGGCGTGGAAATTCCTAACTCTAACCGCAAGACCGTGTTTTTAAAAGAAGTGTTGCAATCTAAAGCCTTTAAGGAATCCACTGCGAAACTGCCTGTGGCTTTGGGCTACGATATTAATGGCAACGCCATTGTTGCCGACCTTGCCACCATGCCGCATTTGTTGATAGCCGGAACCACAGGGTCGGGGAAATCTGTGGGCGTAAACGGCATGATTTTATCGCTATTATACAAACTATCTTATGAACAATGTAAGTTAATAATGATAGATCCTAAAATGCTGGAGTTTTCTGTTTATCAAGATATTCCACATTTGCTAAATCCTGTGGTGGTGAATCCTAAAAAGGCGGTTTTAACCTTGAATGGCGTAGTTAAGGAAATGGAAAAGCGGTATTACCAAATGTCCCTTTTGGGCGTCCGTAATATTACAGGCTTTAACGAAAAACTTAAAAATATTGATGAAATAGCCGCAATTAGCGAAAAAACAGGGCAAGATTTCCAAAATATGCCCTACATTGTAGTAATTATAGATGAAATGGCAGACCTTATGATGGTGGCAGGTAAAGAGGTAGAAATTGCGGTGCAACGCTTGGCGCAAATGGCAAGGGCGGCAGGTATTCATTTAATTATGGCAACGCAAAGACCATCGGTGAATGTAATCACAGGCACCATTAAGGCAAACTTCCCAACCCGCATCAGCTTTCAGGTGGGTAGCGGTATTGATAGTAAAACTATTATTAATGAAACAGGAGCCGAGCAATTACTTGGTAAAGGTGATATGCTGTTCATGAGCGGAGCAGGCAGAATTCAAAGGGTTCACGGTGCTTTCGTGGAAGATAGTGAGGTGTCATCCATCGTGGATTATTTAAAAGAGTTGTCGCCACCCGATTATACTGATATTATTACAAATGTAAATATTACAGCTTATGATACCGATGACGAAGACGGCGAGGACAAAGACGAATTCTACTCGCAAGTGATTGAATTAATTCAGACGGAACAGAAAATATCCACGAGCCTTGTGCAGCGGAAGTTTCAAATCGGCTATAACCGCGCCGCAAGAATTATGGAACAATTGGAAGAAGATGGTATAATAAGCAAAGCCAATGCCATGGGAAAAAGGGAAATACTAATTAAATAGCTATCATGAAAATAAATCATAGACGTTTATCTTTAATTATTATGGTTTTAATAATTATTTTGTTCACATTACGGGCAGTATATGGAGAAGAAACTGCACAGGAAGAATTTACCCTTAGTGCAGAACAAAAAGCCGAAATTGCTGGTATTGATAAAAAATATAACCAATTTATATCTGTGCGTTCGCGCTTTATTCAGCGAGATTCCTTAGGAAATGTAGCGCACGGTTGGTTCGTTTTAGAAAAGCCTAACAAATTACGAGTGGAATATGATAACATCCCTATTCGCTTTATTGCCGGCGGCAGTAATTTGTTGTATCAAGATATTAAACTTAAGCAAAAATCGTTTATTCCTATTAAATCTACGCCGTTTTACTATCTTTTAGATAATAAAGCCTCATTTTTAAATGAAGATATTAAAATTGTCGGTTTTGAATCCACGGATGACTTTATTAAAATCACACTTGTTAGTGCCAAGGCTCCTGCCATGGGCAGTTTGAGCTTATTTTTAAGTAAAGACTCTGCACAAATTTTAAAATGGGATGTGCTGGATGCCAAAGGTATTCGCACCGAAATTTATTTAAGTAATCCTGAATTTTCTAATACAAAAATTGCAAATTCGGCAATTTTTAATACACAACGCATAAAAGAGGTAGATTTTGCTGAGGCTAAATAGATTTTGTTTAATGATAGTGTTAAGTGTGTTTCTGGGCAGCAGCTTGCAGGCAGAAGAGATTAATATTTCTACCATAGATTTACAAAAACTCCATGGCATGTGGCTGGAAATAGCCCGCACTCCTAATTTCTTGCAAAGAAGTTGTGATTATTCTGCCATGAATTTTGATGTTTCTGACAATGAAGAAATTCTTATAACTAAACTGTGTATTGCTGCCACAGGCAACTTGCGGAAACAAGAACTCCACGCTTCCCTTGCCAATAACCGCAAACAAAGAAACGCAGGAAAACAGATGTTATTTGTAGAATACACTGGCGTAATGCGTTTTTTCCGCCCATTTACGAGGGGCAATTTAATGATTTTTTATGTAAATGACGATTATACGCAAGCCATTATCGGCAGCCCCGATAAATCCAGTTTTTGGCTATTAAGCCGCGATTTATTATCGCTCGAACAAACCCAAGATTTATTAAATATCGCCGCCGACTTCGGCTTAGTGAACAATAAGCTAATTTTCAATAATTTTGATGAAGATAGTAGGGATAAGGTTTTTAGTTTGTTTGAAAATTATAATAATAAGAATTAGATAGTTTATCTCTTAGAGAATAAAATTTAATAGCTTGAGCTTTATATTTTGAAATTTTTCCTCGTAGTGTATGATTAATACATGAGGGGGAAAGTTTCATAATAGAAAACCAAGATATTTAATTTTCGCTAATAAATAATCTCAATATTATGGATACTTGCATACTTCAACCATTCTTCAGATGGCTTAGAATCCGTAATTATTCCAGTAATTTCCGTATTATCGGCGATTTTGGCGAAACTTACTTTATTAAACTTAGTGCTGTCTACCAGCAAATAAATTTTTTCGGCTTGTTTCATCATGCACCGCTTAAGAGTAGAGTCAGGTTCATTAGAATCGGTGATACCTTTGTTAAGGTCTAGCCCTTGGCAACCCATGAATAGGGTATCCACATTATATTGCGATATAGTCTCCATGGCAACCTTGCCAATTAAAGACAAGCCATTCTTTTTCGGCGACCCGCCCGTAGATATTATATAAATCGGGTCATTGGCATATTTATAAACAATCTCTATGGAATTAGTTAAAAAGGTAAGATTCTTTTTTTGCTTTAAATATTCTACCAAAACTAAAGTGGTGGAGCTGGCATCTAACATTAGCGTATCGCCATTTTTAACTAAGCTAACTCCCAAAGCGGCAATTTTGTGCTTAAGGTCTGTATTTTGCAGAATCCGTTTTTTAAAAGGAATATCCTCATGATTATGCATCGGCAGTGGTTTTTCAGCATTTTCAAGCAGCATAGCCCCACCATGGGTTTTTTTAATATCACCATTTTGTGCAAGAAATTTAATGTCTCTGCGGATGGTTTCTTCAGTAACTCCAAGGATATTACTTAATTCCGGCACCCGCACGAATTCTTGCGTTCTTAATAAATCTAAGATGTATTTATGTCTTTCAATTGGTAGCATTATGCGGGATATACTCTTTAATATTGGCTGACTTTCTTATAATGTTTCTACCCTCCGCTAAACTTTTAATTTGCCCAAGCGAAATAAGTTGCATTATAACATTTCCTATTATAGTAGATTCCACAGGTCCTGCCAATATTTTTTTATTTGTAGCATTGGCGATATGCTGGCATAAAAATTCATCCTGAACACCACCACCGACAATGTGCAAATAGGACAATTTCTCTGCGGTTAGTTCTTCTAACACCTGTAAATTTTCTGCTATGGCAGTAGCTAAGCCGTTATAAACAGCAATGGCAAAATCACCTAAAGTTTCTGGCTTTCCTTGATTATGCTGCATGCAATACTCGGTAATAGTGGTAATCATGTTGTTAGGATCAACAAAGCATTGATGATTCGGGTCTATGGAAAAATGTTGGTTTTTATTGCTTTTTGCTGCTGCAGAGATTTCCGCAAAGCTAATATCGTTATTATATGCCTTCCGAAGTCGTTGCAATAAAAAAGTTCCGCAGATGTTTTTGAGGAAGCGAATACTGTCAAACACGCCACCTTCATTAGAAAAACCAATCTCTTGAGATTTTTCTGTAATAATTGGCTTTGCAATTTCTTTCCCCAATAATGCCCAACTACCAAGGGATAAAAAAGCCGCCTGAGAATCTACAAAAGGAATCCCTGCCACCGCACTGGCAGTATCGTGGCTTCCTACGGAAAACACAGGAATACTCTTGTTTAGTCCATATTTCGCAATAATATCTTCTAAAACATAGCCATACAGTTCACACGGCTTAACAATCGGCAAAAACATATTCGGATTTAAACCCAGTTGGCTGATAATTTCCGTATCCCAACTGCCAGTGTGCGGATTTAACATTTGCGTGGTGGTGGCGTTGGTGTATTCAGATTTTTTTTGTCCTGTTAAGAAAAAATTTATTACATCAGGAATCATCAACATAAAATCCGCGGAATTAATGACGCTTTTCCGTAGGGAAGTTTTATCGGAATAAAGCTGATACACGGTGTTAAAATCTAGGTGTTGAATACCAGTTTTCATGTATAAGTCTTTTTTAGATATAGGAAAATCTGGTTTAGGTTTTAAATTGCGACTATCACGATAGTGCATCGGTATGGCAATCATCTGCCCGCCTTTGTCAAACAAAGCGTAATCCACGCCCCAAGTATCTACGCCAATGGAATCTATTTTTAAAGTGTTGGCTTTTTTTAAACCCTGTTTAATTTCCCAAAATAAACGCAGAATATCCCAATAGTAGTTTTCTCCCACATGCACAGGGTCGTTGGAAAATCTGTGAATTTCCTCTAAATTGATGTTTTCACCATCAAAAGTTGCGGCGATTAATCTACCACTGCTGGCACCAATATCTATGGCTATACATGTAGTTATCATTGTTTTTCTCCTATTTTGTTATTAGTTATGAGCTTAGCATAATCACCCACATTAAACAACATAAATCCAAATAACTTAAAATATAATGTTGATTTATATTTTTTATTGTTGTAATATACTAACTAATTGAAGTGAACTCAAGGAGTAGATTATGGATTCTGTAAAAGAAAAGTATGCGGCAATTGGAGTTGATGTTGATTCGGCAATTGAAAAACTCAAAAAAATCAAAATTTCCCTACATTGTTGGCAAGGCGATGATGTCAACGGCTTTATGAATAAATCCGCCAACAAAGGTGGTGTAATGGCTACGGGAAACTATCCGTATATGGCAACCACACCGCAAGAATTACGGGAAGATTTGGAAAAAGCCCTTAGCTACATTCCGGGTAAACACAAGGTAAATCTGCATGCAATTTATGTTGATACTGATGAACAAATTGACGCAGTAGACATTGCACCAAAACATTTCGCTAAATGGGTAGATTGGGCGAAAAAACACGGCTTGGGTTTGGATTTTAACCCAACTTGTTTTGCTAACCAGATGTTTAAAGATGGTTTTACTATTGCGCATAGTGATAAAGCAGTTGCCAATTACTGGATAGAACATTGTAAAAAATCGCGCAAAATTGCCAATTATTTTGGGGCAGAATTAGGTCAGCAAGCCGTTAATAACTTTTGGTTTCCCGATGGTTATAAAGATACTCCTGTGGATAGGCTGGCTCCTCGTGCGCGCATGGCAGAGGCTATGAATGAGGTATTATCCGAAAAAATGGATTCTAAAAATCACCTAGATACCATCGAAAGTAAGCTGTTTGGCATTGGCGTAGAAAGCTATGTGGTGGCATCGCACGAATTCTGCACCCTGTATGCACAACAAAAAAACATTGGTGTGTGCTTAGATAGCGGACATTTCCACTTAACCGAAAGTGTAGCCGATAAAATGTCTAACTTTAAACTATTTAATGTGCCTTTGTTGCTACATGTAAGCCGCCCTGTGCGTTGGGATAGCGACCATGTGGTGGCTTATGACGATGCACTGGTGGCAATGACCGGCGAGCTAATTAAAAACAATATGTTAGACAGCACGCACATCGGACTGGATTTTTTTGATGCCAGCATTAATAGAATCGCCGCATGGGCGATTGGTAGTCGCAACACTTTAAAATCTTTACTTTTCGCCCTGTTGCAGCCAACACAAAAACTAAAAGAAATTGAACTGGGGGGCGATTTAACTTCTCGTTTAGCTATTACTGAAGAACTTAAGAGTTATCCGTTTGGTGAAGTGTGGGATTATTACTGCCAACAAATGGGTGTTTTGCAAGGTTTAGACTGGCTGAAAGACCTAAAACAACATGAATCAACAATATTAGTAAAAAGGAAATAAATAAATGAACACTAAACACGAAATTCCGTTTGTTCAAGACATGATGGAAATTACGCAAATCATGTGGCAAAAAGGATGGAACGAACGCAACGGTGGCAACATCAGCTGTATGCTTGATGAAAGCCTCGTGGCTAAATATATGGATACTCGCACCATTATTAAGTCTATTGAAATCGGCTTTGAGGTGAAAGACTTAGCAGGTAAGTATTTTATTATCACTGCTAGTGGTAGTTTTTTTAGGAATATTGCAAAACATCCTGAAAAATTACTCTGTGTGGTGCGTATTCAAGAAAACGGCAAAATGGCAGATATTATTTGGGGTTGTGTTGATGGTGGTCGCCCTAC
>JAISPM010000095.1 GCA_031274895.1 Alphaproteobacteria bacterium | reverse complement strand
TATTATGAAGCATATAACTTGGCATGATTTAAGACGAACTTTTGGAATGTGGGCTATAAAAGGTTGGCATTCTTGGCAGGGCGGTAAGGCTTGGAATAGAGACCAAATTGGCAAGTTTTTAGGACACTTGAATTCTAAATCAACTGAAATATATGCCCAATTGGATAGCAGCGACTTGCATTCTTTTATGCAAACAGACTTACTCAGCGACTTAGAAGAAGAATAGAAAATTATTTATTAAACAAGAAATATGCAGTACAAACAAGATATAGAATATAATATAAGGCTAGTCTTAGATTATTTTAAGAGACCTTATACACAAAAAGGTAAAGAATTACTTCTTAGTTGTCCTTTTCATGAGGATAAAACTCCGTCTTTTTATGCTAATCCGCAAAAGCAGGTTTTTAAATGCTTTTCTTGTGGTGAAACTGGTAATGCTTTAACTTTAATTGCAAAGCTACTAAACATTCCTAACAGCGAAGCCTACAAAAGATATTGTGAAATAGCCAATATTGATTATAAATCTAATTATAATAGTTTGAATGATACTAAAAACGACTACTACGATAGGCTATCTATACCTGAAAAAATCCTTAAATCTGCAAAACCTTTACTAGAACCTACGGAATATCTTAAAAAAAGAGGTATTCATACATTAAAGGTAAATAACTTATATATTTTAGAGCAGGACTTTAAAGATACCTATAATAGTGAAGAGGTTAAAATATTTAAGGGTTGCTATATTATTCCCATATATAAGAAAAATGAATTAGTAAATATCCAATATATTACATCAAATAATAGTGCAAAAATGTTTTTAAAAGGACATATTGTAAAGGGTGGATATTGTAAGTTTTTTGTTAATGATAATGTGGAGCAATTCTTTTTAGTTGAGGGTGTTTATGATGCACTTTCTTTGAACCTAGTGGGACAAAATGCAATATGCACTTTTAATGCAGATAATATGGTAGCAAGTAGCATAGAACACTACGAAGAATGGAATTTTAAAGGAAATGTATTTGCAGATAATGACGATGCAGGTAGTAAAGCAGGAACTAAAGCAAGTAGCATACTAGGCACACAAATATTAATGTCTCCTAATAAAAAACAAAAAGATGTAAACGATCTCCTGCTTGTTTTTGGTGAAAAATACCTTGCAAAACTGATAACAGATTTTTTATCAGAAAGTTATTTAGGTATATTGAACCTATTAAGAAAAAAAGAAGAGTTAAAAATTGTATATAATTTGGCAGAAGAAAAATTGAATGTGCTATTTTTTAGCACAAAATATGAAAGCCAAAGCCAAAAAAGAATTGGTTATAGGATATTAAATACTTTAAAAGATAGAAAATTACTTTATTTTTCTTCCACTAAAGCCGAAATAATGGCAAAGGAGGTAGGAAAATATCTAGCTACTAACTCAAAGGAGGTAGTAGATGTTAATTACTTTCCAAATAAACCATATTTTACAACTATTAATAAAGGAGGCGAAATATTTTTAAATACTTATCAACCTAGTGGATTAAAGGCTAAAAAAGATTTAAAAAAAGTGGATTATATACACTTAAAAAATTATCTAGTTCATATACTAGGTGATACCGGCAATTTAGAGTATTACAATTGGTTTATAGAGTTGCTAGCTTGGAAGTGGCAACATCCAGAAATAAAATATGAATATATACCAATATTTACAGGGGATTTTGGAACAGGTAAAAGCACAATAGGGAAAATACTATATCACTTATTCGGGAAAAATACTAACTTAGATGTGAGCGAGAAGCATTTTATAGGTGATTTTAATAAAGCATTTGAAAATAAGCTAATTTGTATGTTTGACGAAACACCTAAAGCCGATAAGAAGTATGATATTTATAATAAAATAAAATCTCTTACAGGTAATGAAACATTATCTTTAAATAATAAGAATAAGGACGAAAAAGACAACTACAATAACTTTATAACCTTTATTTTAACTTCCAATGAGGAATACCCTTACCAACTGGAAGAACATGATAGGAGGGCAGTTATATTTAAGCAAAACCATATTCCAGATAAGGAGTATTTTAATAAGCTATACTCAGTATTAGGAAAAGAGTGCGAGGGATTCGCTTATGACTTAGAACACTACAAGTTGGGTAATAGATTGCCATTACTATACACTAAATATAGGGAAGAATTAAAACAGCTATCAAGAAATCATATAGATTTATTTGTGGACGAATTAGCAGAGAATTATAGCTCAACTATTCAAGAGATTAACAATATCTACAAGATGGAATTTCCTTATAGTTTTGATTTTAGCACAGAGAAAGAAATAAACGGCTTTTATTTAGGCATTAAAAAAGACGATAACAATCAAGAATTTTTATGTTTATCAACGAATCTATTTACTAATTTAGTAAATAAAAAATTTTCTCAGAATGCTAAAAATTCAAAGTTTATTTACTCAATGGCGAGAAAAAATAAGAAATTCCAGTATGAAACAAGCAACAATTTTATAATTAATTATTATAGAAAGAATTACAGAGTAGTAAAAATAAGACTTAATGAAAGCAATACTACAGAATACTAAGAAATCCGTGATTACACTTATAAAATTCAAGTGTAATCACACAACCCTTGACAAACCTAGTAATTACACTAATTACACGATTACACTTCCTAAAACCTCCCAAAAAATACCATAAAATACTATAATTTTTGTAGTCCCTCTACCCGCACCACCTTTGTGTTGTGTTCGCTGGATTAATTCCAGCTTTTTTATATCAAAAATTATACATTTAATTCATAAGACCACTTGACAACGGAGCATTTTTAATGTATAATATGTATTATAAAAAAGAAGGAGCAATAAATGGAAAAATATATCAAGCAAGCTGTAGATTTAATTAAGCAATATGAAGGACTTTCTTTAAAAGTATATTTAGATGTAGGAGGCTTACCTACCATTGGCTACGGACATTTAATTAAACTAAATGAAAATTTTCCTCATGAAATTACCCTCAATGAGGCTGAATCATTACTGATAACAGACCTTATGCCATTTGTTAAAACACTCAATAGTTGCCTTCAGGTGGCACTAGGCGATAACCAAAAAGCCGCTTTGTTGTGTTTAATGTATAATATTGGTGAGGGTGCTTTTAAATCTTCCACACTATTAAAAAAAGTCAATTTGCAATCACCACTCAACGAAATAGAAATTGAGTTTAATAAATGGATATACGTAGCGAAAAAGCCAATCCAAGGTCTTATTTCGAGACGCAAAAAAGAGTTTAAACTATTTGCCACTAGCTAATGGATAGCTTCCATAAATATTATTGCGGGACAGTAGAAATAGATTGAATAAAATTACTAATTAGGTATAATACAACCATTAAAGGTAGTTTAAAGGAGGAGTAATGACAGATTTAAATATTACAGTTAATCATGTAGCTAATGCCTTCATTAAAAAATTTCAAGAAGAAAATATCGAACTAACTCATATGCAATTGCAAAAGTTAGTTTATTATGCCTATGCTGCGTTTTTAGTTATTGCGGGTAAACCTCTATTTACCAATAAAGATACCAATGAAAAAGATAGCCCTTTTGAGGCTTGGGCTTATGGACCTGTAGACCGTGAATTATATAATTCTATAAAATCTTGTAATAATAATGCTTATAAAATTCAAACATTCTTAAAAGAAAATAATGGGTTAACAGAAGATACTAAAAAAACTGTAGATGATTTAGTTAGTAATACTTTTCGAGTATTTAAAGGCTGGAGTGCTAAACGACTATCTGATTTATCTCATTCAAGAGGAGGGGCTTGGGGCATTATTAAGCAATCAGAGAACGAAGAATCTTTATTATACTTACAGAATGAAGATATAAAAAAAGAAGCTGACTTTTTATTTTTTAAATAGGTAAATATATGAAAAGCCCAAAAAATATGATTACCCCGAATATTCTTAAAATAGGAATGGTAAAACTTAAAATTATTTCTTATAGAGGCTTTGATATTACAAAATTTCTTTGCTCGGAAGATTTATTTAAAATATTTTGGCGCATAGTATCTATGTTTATTGTTATAGTTTTAATAATCAAATTTTTTAGTGGTAATGTTGTTATTAATGTTAATGATACAATTACCGTATCACCATCTTTTATATTTTGGATGATAACTTTAGGGATTTCTTTTCTATTAGGAAGAAACTTTTTCTTTCATAAAGATAGGGATAATTAACCGTTAACAGCTAAGAAGGAGTTATATTTTAACTCCTTCTTAGCTGTTAAAACCCATTATTCTTAGCCATTTCCTTAAAGAATAGGGCGTGCTTTTTCATGATGCGGTTGCCTGTATTCAAGTCTAGGCGGTAGAAGCCATAGCGACGTTTAAACGAATTTAGCCACGACCAATTATCAATAAAAGTCCATTGATGCACGCCAAAGCAGTTAGAACCATCTGTGATAGCTTTATGCAGTTCAACTAAATGCTCTTTAAAAAGCTCAGTGCGAAAGCTATCATCAATTAAACCATCCGCCTGTGGTTCGCCTTCCGCCTCTAAATTCATGGCAATTCCAAGCTCTGCAATATACCATTTAATATTGCCATAGCTTTTTTTAACTTCCATAGCCATATTGTAGATGGCTTTAGGATACACCTCATCAAAACTACGATAAGGGTTAAACCGTCCATGTTGCGCTTTATAGGGTTCATAAAAAGCCTGCGGCATAAGTTCTTCACCCGTAGCCACTGGGGTTGTGCGAGCCACTACCCGTCGCGGCACATAATAATTTAGTCCAAGAAAATCTATTTTTTGTGATAAAATGAATTTCTTTTCATCTTCAGTAGCCATAGGACATAAATCATTTTTTTGTAAAAATTCCACTAATTGCGGTGTGAAGAAGCCGCCTACCATTGGGTCTAAATAACTTCTGTTAAAAAATACATCCGCCCATTGAGCTGCTTTTTTATCTTCCTCTGTGGCGTTGCTTTCGTCTCTGGCGAAAGTGGGAGTTAAATTAAGAATTA
>JAISPM010000062.1 GCA_031274895.1 Alphaproteobacteria bacterium | reverse complement strand
AATGCGATAAAAAACAGAATGAAAATTGGGAAAATTAAATTAAATAATGGACCCGCCAGCACTATCAAAAATTTTTGCCACAGGGCTTTGCTTTGGAAGGCGTCGCTATCAGATTCAGTGGCGGAATTCTCGGTTTCAATCATTTCGCCTTTCATTTTTACATAGCCGCCGAAGGGAATCGGAGCAATTTTCCAACGGGTGCCGGATTTATCTGTCCAGCCGAATAGCTCTTTTCCAAAGCCGATGGAAAAGGATTCCACTTTTACTTTAAACATTTTGGCAAAAAGATAGTGTCCTAATTCATGCACGAACACAAGGACAGAAATTAAGACGAAGAATCCTAAAATATATTCTTTAATAAAACTAATACTTTCAAAAATCATGCATTACCGCGTATATATTCAGTGGCGATTGCCTTAGATTCCTCTATGGAATCAGCAATATCAGCCACGCTATTTATATTGTTTGGAAGAATTTTTCCTAGTGTGTATTCTACCACATCTACAATTTTATGAAAACTAATTTTATCGTTTAAATACGATTCCACGGCGACCTCGTTTGCAACATTTAGGGCGCAGGGATAGTTTTTACCATTTTTAAGGGCTTGTCGTGCCAGTTTTATGGCAACAAAGCGTTCTTCGTTTAATTTTTCAAAGGCTAGGTTTCCTGTTTCAGCCAAGGAGAGAGTTTTTGTGGAGGTGTTAATTCTGTGCGGATAAAAAAGTCCGTAAGCCACAGGAATTTCCATGTTTGGATAGGAAAAATGTCCCACAAAACTGCCGTCTTTATAATTAACACCACCATGCAGAATAGATTGGCGATGCAGCAACACTTCTATTTTTTCCACACTGATGTCAAATAACACAGAAGCCTCTATCACCTCTAAGGCTTTATTCATAAGGGTTGAAGAGTCTATAGTAATTTTTTTACCCATGCTCCAAGTGGGATGTTTCAGGGCTTGAGCTTTGGAGACGGTTTTTAAATCTTCCAAGGAAAGGTTGGCAAAAGCTCCTCCCGAGGCGGTGATTACAATATTGGCAACATCGTCTTTTTTGCCATGCAAGGATTGGAAAATCGCACTATGTTCGGAATCCACAGGAATTACTTGCGCCTTTGATTGACTCATGAGTTGCGTGGCAAGGCTGCCGCCGCACACAATCGCCTCTTTGTTCGCCATGGCTATGGTTTTGTTAGTGTTTAGAGCGGTGTAAAAATAAGGAATGCTTTCGTATCCTGAAGAGCAGATTAAAATTGTTTCGCTGGTGTTATTACTAATGAAGTTGATAATTTCTTGTTTGCCTGCAAAAACTTGAATGTTAGTATCTTGGAGTTCTTTGGTAAGCGACTGATAATATTGCTCGTCTTCAATAAATACTTTCTCCGCCTGTAGTTCTATGGCTTGCTGGGCAAGTCCGAGATAGTTAGACTTCGCCACTAATGCCTCCACTTGGAATAGCTCAGCATTGCGTTTAATTACATTAAATGCCGATTTCCCTACACTGCCCGTGGCTCCAATAATCGTAATTCTTTTTTTCTGCATAAATTAGCTCCTTACCAAGCTAATTATAATATTAAAGAGGTTAATATACTACTAAATTTATGGATAAAAAAAATCCCCTCTTGTGAGAGGGGATGAGTATAAGACCAAGATATTCAATTTTTAGAATCTTAATCTTAAATGGAGGTTATAATTAACAGCACCGTTGCTTTTGATTGTTGAATCATCACCATCAGTAAATACCATGGTAGTTTCGCCTGTGTATACGTAATGCACACCTGCGCCGATACCTAAATTATTAGTAATATTATAGGTTCCCACTACACCTGCTTTATATGCTGCAGCTGCTCCAAAACCGTTATCATCCATAGAGTAGCCAAACATCTGACCACTTATACTTAGAGTTCTAATAACCATACCGGCTCCTAACTGGGCAGATACATCAAATTTTTCATTGCTATAAACTGCATAATCGGCTAAAAGCATAAGGGTATAAGAATTACCTGTGTATTCTATGGCTGATATTCCCGATCCGCCATTGCCACCGCATAGTTCCGGCATTATATCACAAACATCAGGACCGCCATTGCCGCCTCCGTTGCCACCACCACTGAATTCAGGAGATGGAGTTGTTGCATCGCAATAGCTGGACATTAGAACTAAAGAGCAACTAGGAACTGAACTCATATTGCCATTACTGCTATCACAAATACCCGGACTAACGCTATTCCAGTCTGAACAAGTATTAGAATCTACAAACACTCTGTTTCTGTCTCCGCTTTTAGCATTAGCATTCTGCACGCTAAAACCACTAAAATCTTCTGTATACTTAGTTTTGCTGCCAAAAAATGTGGTAAAATCTGCTCCGATAGCTAATTTCCCATTAAAGGCTTTTAATCTTTGTAAATAGGAAATATTTAAATTGCTTTTGGTATCTACTTTAAGACCATCCACATCCATGGTGCCTGTAGAACCGCCAAATCCTACGGATATGGAATTTCTTGGCATTGTATATTCTTGCGGGGTTTCTGCTTGTGGTAATGTTTCTGCCATAAGCGAGAAACTGCTTAGTAAAAATAGTATTGTAATAAAGATTTTCTTCATTATGTATCCTTTGTGGGTTGTAATTATAACTTGCTAATAATATTAAGTAATTAAAGCGATGTCAAGAGCTTTAATTACTCCTTATACCTAGTATAAGGCAACTTTTTGAAGGGAAAGGTAGCGTTGGATGTAGGGTAAAGGCATAAAAAAAATCCCCTCTTAAAAGAGAAGGAAAATTAAAATAAAAACCACTACCCCGTCTTGCTATGCAAGCCACCCACAACGCCCGAGCGAAGGGGACTTTAGATTCTAGTTATCGCCGAACATCACTCGTGGCAGATAAGGCGGCTTTGTAATCTTCCAGAAACCCGGCAAAAACATCGCCCGACATGGAATATTTCATTAGCACCAGTTTGATGGCATTATCGGCAATGTTTTGCTCAGCATTAAATATGCCATTAAGAATGCCTGCCACAAAGCAATCGCCGCCACCTATGCGTTCAAGGATTGTGGTTTTGTAAATAGGCGTCATGCTAAAGTTTTGCGCAGAACACAAAATTCCAGATACCTCATACTCATTATAAGAAATTCTTCTTCTGTGCAGTGTTGCCATGTGAGATATATTATATTTAGATAGAACAGCTTTATATAAATCTTCAGTTTTTTCGCCGCTCATACCTAAGAAATTTTTACAATCAAAGTCGTTGGCAAATAAAATATCACTCTCAGCCATATATTTTGCTAAAAACGGCTTGGCTTCCTCAATGCTCCATAAGCGCGAACGATAGTTCACATCAAAAACTAATTTAATATTGTGCGACTTAGCATAATTCCATAAATCTTCTACTACCTCACGACAACCTACCAATGCCAAAGAAATTCCTGAAACATAGAAAACTTCAACTCCCGAAAATAATTTTTCTTTATTGATTTCTGTAGTTGTTAAGGTATGGATGGAAGAATGTTTTCTATCGTAAACCACCTCACCTTGGATATAATTTTGCGGTGCAGAATAATAATACAAGCCAATTCTATCGCCTCCTTTAGCAATATGGAGAGTGTCTACCTTATATTTATTTAAATTTTCAATGGCAAGATTTCCCATTTTATTATCAGGCACCTTGCTGATTAGGCGAGTGTTATTATTAAGCCTTGACAGAGCGCATAAAACATTTGCCTCGGCTCCGCCCCAGTAGATAGCTTTTTTACGCTCAAACCCTTCTAAGTCTATAGGGATTCTGATTAAAATTTCACCAAATGCTAAAATGTTAAACATTTGCAACTCCTGCTAGGGTTTTAAACATATGTTCTATGCCATCAAAATCTTTTTTAACCGCCAGTTTATTAATTTCGCTGCCAATGCCCACGGCAAAAGCTCCAGCTTCTAACCACTCTCCAGCATTACTTGCGTTAACGCCGCCCGTTGGCATAATGGAATAATGCGGAAACAACGATAGAGCAGTCTTTAAATATGAGGCAGAAAAATTATTGGCAGGAAACAGTTTTAAATTTTGGCAGCCCTCGTTGTAGGCATGAAACATTTCCTGCAGAGTCATGGTGCCGGGAATATATGAAATATTATTATCACGGCAAACCTTATTAACTGCTGTAATAAAAATTGGCGATACGATGAAGTCTGCTCCTGCTTTAATAGCATTTGCGGCGTCTTGCGGATTTAAGACCGTGCCTGCACCAATTATTGCCTCGCCGTGTTTAGCTTTAGTCGCCTCTATATGCGTGCAGACATCTGCAATACTAAAAGTTAACTCCATAACTCGTAAGCCGCCTTGGAATGAGGCTTTTAGGGTGTCGGCAATTAGTTGTGGGTCTTCCCTAAAAACTCCGACAATTTTATGATTTTTTATTTTTTCAATAACTGACATTTATTCATACTCATTTCATTATATAAAACTAAGTTTTATTATCTGAATTATAATTGATAAAATTTCTATTTACAAGTGCTAAAATTAGTAATATTATATACTAATGCAAACAGTTCATAGATTACTTGATATTATAGAAATATTATCAACCGCTTCCAACCAAAGATTAAAAGATATTGCGAAAATCAGCAATCTTAATAAATCTACCGCCCATCGTTTTTTAAAAACCCTGATTGACCAAGGCTACGTTTATAAAAACGAGGTGGAAGAAACTTATAATCTTACCTTTAAAATTGTGCGGATTGGTAAAGAATTTATGAACCATTTTAATATTAATTCTTTGGCGCGTCCGTATTTAGAAAAAATATCGGCTGAATGCGGTGAAACGCTCCATCTTACAGCCCTTAACAACAACTCCATTGTGTATATTGATAAAATTGAGGCGAAAAACAAAAGTATTATTGTTTCTTCTTTTATTGGCAAAAGCCAGCCTTTGCATTCCACTGCCTCGGGCAAAATTTTCCTAAGTTATATGGATTCTGAAGAATTCAATAAGGTATGGTCAGGCTTAGACTTAACCGCTAAAACGAAATATACCATTGTTAATAAAAAAGATATGCTGGCGGAACTTAAAAATATTCGCTCACAAGGCTACGCCATAGATAACCAAGAGAATGAAGAAGGCATCGCCTGCATTTCCGCCCCTGTTTTTAACATCGATAACAAGGCAATCTATGCCATCAGTATCACCATTCCTCTAATCAATAATCTAAACAACTATAAGGAAAAACTCCTAAGTTTCTTACCCATTCTGCAAGAAAATACTTTGGAACTGTCTAAGAAGTTGGGGTCTCACTAAGTTATAATTTTATCAATAATTTTTTGAATATCGTAATTATGGGCAGAGCTTAAGATTCCAAATCTTCATAGTATTCTCCCAGAAGACTTTTAAAATAATTGCGAATCACGGTATCATCATACACTTTATTACTGGGTAGTAAATGTTTTAGAAAGTCGTATTTACTTAAACTTTTCTGCATGAAAGCATCTTGTAATTTGCGGAATTCATTATAACTAATAATAATATCACTATTACCGAAATAGTAGGGAATGTGTTGGATATACTCCTTAAACACATCGGCATAACAGTATAAAGCTAATTTATCGCGAGAGACACGAATAGAATTATAGGACTCACTCGCAATAAAAGTGCGGCTTCTTTTTAGAGCATTTATATCGCGCATGGTATAAAAATGCGCAATACAATCTTTTTCATTTTTATTAGGATACTTTGTAATATAGTTGCTGAGTTTATCCCACGCCCTTAGACAAAACTTCGGACCATCTTTAGTTGAAAAAGTATTATCTAAAATATTTTCATAGCTCATACCTTGTTTATCCCTTTTATACAAGGCAATAATAATAGGAAATTGCGTAGCCTTAGAGGTGCTTGAGAATTCGCCACTGCTAATAATTACACTATCTATGAGGATATAATTATTCTTGAACTGCTTCAAACTTTCAAAATTAGTTTTTTTAATTAAATAAGAAAGCGGATGCAAAACACAAATATAATCAGCCTCTAACTTATTATAGGATAGCAGGAATGAAACTCCTAAATCACGACTTATTAAATCGGTGTCAATTTCACTATTTTTTTGTTTAAGATTCTTGCGAACAAGGGATGTGGTATCGTTATATGGAGGATTACCCACAATTATAAGTTTATCGGCAGGTGTCAGGTTATATTGCCGACGGCTAACATTATGCAGGCTGTTGTGGTGAAAAAAGCAACATTCAGGATTTTGTTGTTTTGCTCTTAGTATGGCAGTATCGTCAAAATCAGCTCCAATGGAGTTTTTGTTTCGTAAAAAATTGCCATAACCGCAAGATGTATCCATAATAATATATTCACTAAAATTGATGATATTTTGGTGAAGCATATTGTAAACCATATCTACAATACTTTTGGGAGTGTAATAACTACCGTAGTTTATCGTATCTTCTAGTTTAAGATGAATCTGTTCGTGGAGCATTTTCTTTAATATATTTTGTTATAATAAGTATAAAGAAAAACCACAGTTTTGACAACAGGAAAACAAAATTCTCTTTTCACAGAAGTAGATAATTAAAGCATACAAGTGTGATATTACTTTTAACTGAAATGGCAAAAATTTAAATCTATTGCAAAGCAATTAAACTCCATTGGCTTTATTGAAAGTAAAGCAATTATGGCGAAACAATATAGTGTCAGCCTACAGATTCACGCCATTGAAGTTTAAAGTAATATAAGCCTTGTATGCACTATATACTATCTCGCCAGCCAGCCGCCGTCTACTGCTACCACATAGCCGTTTACATAGTCTGAGGCTTTGCTTGACAAGAAAATTGCGGTGCCAACAAGGTCATCAATTTTGCCCCAGCGATTGGCAGGAATTCTGGCAAGAATTTCCGCATTACGTTTTTCATCGGCTCTAATTGGTGCGGTATTATTGGTTTCAATATAGCCGGGAGCGATGGCATTCGCCTGAATGTTAAATTCTGCCAATTCATTCGCAAAGGCTTTGGTTAATCCAGCCACACCATGTTTAGATGCGGTATAGCTTGGCACAAACTTACCACCCTGAAAGGAAAGCATGGAGGCGATATTAATAATTTTGCCACTCCCTTGTTTTTTCATGTGTTTGGCGGCTTCACGACTGATGTAATACACGGCATTTAAATTAATATCTAAAACCGCTTGCCAATCTTCATTGCTACCTTCAAGTAATGGACTTCTTCTGATGGTGCCGGCATTATTGATAACAATATCTATTTTACCCATTTTTTCCACACAAATGTTGGCAATTTCGCAGGCATTGGCAGGTTTGGAAAGATCGGTTTTATGGAAAGCAATTTTGCGACCTAAGCCTTCTACTTCTTTACGCATATTTTCAACATTATTGTCATCATACACAGGAATAAATAAATCAGCTCCTGCTGCCGCTAAACCCATTGCCAAAGCATTACCAATTCCGATATTGCCGCCGGTTATCATTGCTACTTTATTTTTTAAGCCGAATAAGTTTTCTATCATGATTATCTCCTTGTTTATTATTTTACCACTACCCCGTCTCCTACGGAGCCACCCACAACGCCTGCGAAGGGGATTTTATCATACTTATTTTAACTTATCCATTGCGACAAAGTCCATATCAGTAAAGTCTTGATTTTCACCTGCCATCGCCCAAATAAAGGTATAAGCTGCCGTGCCAACCCCACTATGGATAGACCAACTTGGCGATAAAATAGCTTGCTCGTTTGCCATTACCACATGGCGAGTTTCAGCAGGCTCACCCATCATATGAAACACTCTGGCATCATTACCCATATTAAAATAGAAATAACTCTCCATTCGCCTAGCATGGGTATGGGTAGGCATGGTATTCCACATGTTGCCCTCATCAAGCACCGTCATGCCCATTACTAACTGAGCAGATTCACAAACCTTCGGATGCACATATTGATAAATGGTTCTTTTATTAGAAGTTTTAATATCGCCCATGTGTTGCGGATTGGCATCTTTAAAATTAATTTTCACGGTTTTAAAAGATATATGCGCCGGAGATGAGTTAAAATAAAATTTACCGGGATTATTTTTATCCATTGACTTAAAGCTCACTTCCTTAACACCTTTACCGATATACATGCCGTCTTTACTTGCGATACTGTAAGGTTTACCATCCACAATAACCTCACCATCGCCACCGATATTAATTAGCCCCAGCTCACGACGTTCTAAAAAATATCCGCAATGAAGCTCAGCTCCTTCGGGCAATGTCAGAGTTTTATTAACAGGCATAATGCCGCCTACTATCATTCTATCGTAATGCCCATATTCCCAAACTACAGTATCTGCCTTAAAGATTGTTTCTATTAAAAAGTTTTCCCGTATTTCAGTGGTGGTCATTCTTTTAATTTCGTTAGGACTAACTGCAAATCTTTCTTTCATATTTTTATCTCCTATTGTTATTTATGAAGTGGATACCGACCTACGTCGGTATGACGGACGGCTATTATTTTAAAAAATCTTTTCTTAATGGCGTAAAGGAATCTATTAAAATTCCATCGCTCAGGCAAACACAGCCATGTGGAGTATTTGATAGAAAAAACAAACTATCGCCCTCTTCACAAATATGTTTAACACCATTAATTTCAAACTCAAATTTACCGCTCAGAATATAAGTGGATTGTTCGTGCTTATGCTGATGCACATCGCCAACTTGCCCTTTTTTAAAGTTAAAACGGACAGTCATAAGGCTATCACCATAAGACAAAACCGTTCTTCCAACTCCGTTTTCTAAGGTTTCTTCCTTATAGTTTTTTTTAGGAATATACATGTAAATTACCTCCTTTGTTATAGTTAAGTATTTATTTTACCACTACCCCGTCCACCTACGGTGTCCACCCCTTCTACAAGAAGGGGAATTTAAGGGTTATATTTTAGTTAAATATATTGCCACATTGCCTTCCATATCGCTACTCCATAAAATCCCTTGTTCATTTGGCGTAAAACTTGGATGCGGATGGGTTATTTGCCGATTACCATTCAACACCTTCCACGAGCTTTTATGCAAGCCTGCTACTCTTGTTTCTTGAGAATTAGCATTAAATACATACAAATTAGCATCATTTGCGAAATTATGGTTATTCTTATTAATAACATCTTGCGGAGGAGCGGTGCCATCGCCCACAAACAAGGTGCCATGGAAATTGCTCATAAGGTGCGAGCAATTGGGCATGGACATAATGAGTTTATTCTCTAAAGTGTTGGAATCCACGGAATAAATGCCGCGCTCCTGAGTGTTATCTTTAAAAGATACATATATCATTTTAGAACCGTCAGGAATCCAAAACTCGTGGGTGCAGTGTTCATCTGCCGCCTGCACTTTACCTTGCCTCATATTAGTGCCGTTTTCATTGATAAACCAAATCCTAGACCTCACCAAATCGTGCGGTCCCTCATGGCAAAATGCCACGGTATTATCGTCAAAGGGTTTATAAATCGGATGCCCGAGCCAAGTTTTATCCTCATGGATAATTTCTCGCTGCCCTGTGGTTAAATCTACCCGAAATAACCGACACAAAGGCTGACTATGATACATTTTTGCAAAAGCCTCCCATGAATCAAGTGGAATCCATGAGTCTTTATGGATTTCAATACCCACAATTTTAGCAGTATCAGAATTCGCCACCCATGTGCCATAGGCAACCCAGTCTGCAGGAGACTTATAAATGGTATCTTCCTGCAGAGTTTTTAAGTCCACTCGCTGCAGCGATGAATTATTTTTCACGTAATACAAATATTTATCATCATGGGATAAAAAACCGCCAAAAGTATTATCACCTTCTTTTTCGGTAAGCTGCATTGCCTCTTGCGTAAAAATATTTAATAAATAATAATTCAAGTTGCTCTCAAAATCACCTGCGAACAAAAGACTTTTGCCATCTGATGTGAAACACTTCTGATAAAAATAATTTCTATGGCAGGTGTTGGTTAAAGGAGTTAGCCTAATAACCTCGTTTTTCGTGGCAGCATCTAAAAACGTGTTGAACTGTAGTGATACATTATCGCCTTTCATTAGTATGCCTCCTTATTTCCACATATTTTCGTATTTTCCGCCCACAAGAGCTTCACAGACCTTTTTAACCTCAGGGTCAACGTCTTCTTTGCGTCCACCATTTTTAAGCCTATCAATTTCTTTAATAATTATAGCATGGGTTTTAATATTTAGTTTAAAAGTTAAACCCACCAATAAAGCTAAAAATATCAAAAAACCTGTGCCAAATACTAAGGTTTGTGCGATAACATGCAGCACATGGTCGCTTTGCACGGCTTGACCTTGCACAAAACCTGCCTCTTCTAAAATAAAGCCCAATGCCATAATTGCAATGGCAAGGGTGCTTTTGCGGGCAAAGGTCATAACTCCTGCAAATAGCCCTTCTCTGCGTTTTTTAGTTAATAACTCGTCTAAGTCAGGAATAAACGGAAACACATTCCAAGGAGTAAATTCTAATGTCGCTCTGCCGATTTGATAAATCAGGGCGAATATATAAAGATACATTACTAAATTATCAGGACGGATACTGTAAGCCCACCAATAACCGCCTAACATTAATAACATCAGCGTATATGAATAGGTTAGCAGCCATTTGGGACCCCATTTTACCATTAAATATCCTGCTAACAAACAGGCAGGAATCCCAATCACCGACATGGCTAACAGGTTAGAACCCACATACGAGGTTAGCCCAAAGGAATACACAATAAAATACAGAAAAGCCGCATTATGGAAGTCTTTTCCTGTGAAAGACAGCAAATATACGGCTAAATGTTTACGGAAACCGCTAACTTTTAAGGTCGACCAATAGTCTTTGCATAGTTGTTTTAAATTTACACCTTTGCGATTTTTAGCTTCCTCTAACATTTCCTGAGTAATTGGACGCTCCCATGTGGCTTTCCAACACAGCAGCCAAATAATTACAAAAATAATTGACCAAATTATTCCGTTAATTAAATAACTGTTAGGATTATGCTCACCAAAGAATTGGATAATTCTGCCGGGAATAAATACTGCCAAAAAAGCTCCTGCAGCAGATGTTGTCATTCTGGCGGTAGATAGCTTAGTTCTTTGCACATAATCAGTGGTCATTTCGCTGGGCAGAGTTTCCCACGGAATCATAATTAGGGCAGCAATTACCTCAAAAGCGATATACACCACTAAATAAAACCAAAATCCGGGACCAACCACCCAAAGTAAAATATAAACTAAAGTGAATGGGGCTAAAAACAGCAGGAAGAATCTTCTTCTGCCGTATTTTTGCCCCAATTTATAGCGATAAAATCCATCGGTGAAAGGACCAATAAATAAGCAGGCAATGGCATCTACCACGCGCGCAATGGCGATAATAAGTCCACCCTGCCACGCAGGTATACCGGCAAAGGTGGTTAAAAAGAACATAAAGTAAACGCCTAAAATTACAAAGCCGCCACTGCCGAAAAGGTCAGGCAACCCATAAAGAATTGCGGTTTTAAGGCTTACTTTTTTATTAGTTTCTATGGTGGTAGCCATGGTTTTATTACCTTTTGTTATTATTCAATTTTACCTTTTTCCCAACGACCGTGAGTTAAGTCATCGGCAACTTTGGCAAATTTTCTTTCACTTAAACTATAGAAAGCAAACATCACAAGGGCAGCAAAAGCCAAAGCCATTCCCGGATATAAAGTCATAGCCGCTTTAATACCAAGTAAAGTTGAGGCGTTTTGGATACCGTTGGCGATATAACCTGTAATCCCTAAAATCCCTGCACTAACAATAGCAGCAAGGGCTTGTGAAATTTTACGGGAAAAATTGAATGCCGCATAGGTAATACCCTCTTTCCGCATACCGTTTTTCCATTCACCAAAGTCAATAGCATCAGAAACCATTGCCCATGTAATACCGTTTGAAATAGCAAGGGCAGTATAACCAATGGATACCAAAACTATAAACGAATATAAATTAGTCGGAATAGCAAAGTTTAAAAGGTTAGCGGCTGAGCCAATTAATAACCCGCCGATGGTGGCATTCTTTTTACCAAATCTACCTACTAATTTAGGAATAAACATGATACCTACAACGGCAGCACCCATCATAATACCGTTAATAACAGGCTGATAGCCGATTTGACCTAAATTATACTGCGCAAAGAAAATCATCATCATCATGTTGGTGTTCATGGCAGAAATTGTAAACAGCGTCATGATAATAATCGCCAACAGAGGTTTATTGGTGAAAATAATTTTGAAGTAATCTCCGGCTCCGGCTTTTTGTTCTTTTTTAGTATTACGAATAACCGGAACATGTTCTTTAGCGGTAAAATAAGTAACGGCAAAGCCTAATACGCCGACAATAGACATAATCGCTGCCGCCCATAGAAAGCCTCTGCCTGCGGTTTGCGGGTTGGTAATATCTTCACAAAATATCAGAACCACAGGAATAAAACAAATCCCTGTAATTAACTGCGCACCTATACTGCCTGCCTGCCGAGATGTTGCCAGTTGCGCCCGCTCTTCAGAATCCCTTGTCATTACGCTCGCCAGTGTCGCATAGGGAATATTCGTAAACGAGTATACCAAGCCCCAAGCCATATAAGCTATATAGGCAAATAAAATTTTATGCGTTAGGGTAAGGTCGCTTGGCATGGTAAAGGTAACAACCGTTAAAATCGCCAATATGATACTGGAAATCATCATCACGGGGCGGAATTTACCACGAGGACCTGCTTTGCGTTTATCTATCACCGCTCCTGCAACGGGATCCATAAAAGCATCAAAAATTTTCGTAAAGGCAAAAATTCCTGCTACTGCTTGGGCGGGAATCAGGCAGATATCAATCCAAAATTTGGTTAAATATGCCTGACCTAAGTCAAACATAAAGCCATTACCTAAATCACCAAAGCCATAACCAACTTTTTCTTTTAGCTTTAACTTGGTAGGTGCAGATGGTGTTGTGTCTGTATTATTTAATTCATTTATACTACTTTCCAACTCACTCATTTAACTTCTCCTGTTAAATTTTCGTCATGCCGTTGAAGAACGGCATCCATTGCCCCGCAAGGTAGAAAATAATTAATCTTTTCTTATCTGCGATGCAGTGGATACCAGCCTTCGCTGGTATGACGGATTACAATTATTTATAACCAAATGGTTATAAAGTAATTCCGTCTTTAAAAATTGCCAGTTCAGATTTATCTAAACTTTCAGATTTTGCTCTTACTGTTCCTGAGGCAACCTCTAAGATATAAGTCCAAAATTCATCTGCTAATTTATCTAAATCAGCTTCTTCTAACAACACACCTGCATCAAAATCAATCCAAGTTTTTTTAAAGTTTGCTAGGTTTGAATTACTGGAAATTTTAACTGTCGGCGCAGGGGCAGAAAATGGTGTTCCTCGCCCTGTGGTAAACAGCACCAATTGCGCTCCTGCGGCATTTAAAGCGTTGGTGGCAATTAAATCATTCCCCGGAGACTGCACTAAAAGTAATCCCTTTTGTTTTGCGCCTACTCGCTCACCATAAGGTAGAACATCTTCTACTAAGGCATCGCCTGCTTTTTGCGTGCAACCGAGGGATTTTTCTTCCAGTGTTGAAATGCCACCCGCCTTATTGCCGGGCGAAGGGTTTTCGTCAATCTTTTCGCCATAGCTCATAAAGTATTCTTTGAAGTTGTTAATTAAATTCACAACTCTTTTAAATACGGCTTCATTGCGACAACGATTCATTAAAATGGTTTCTGCACCGAACATTTCAGGAACCTCTGTTAGTAGGGCAACACCACCTTCGGCAATAACGCGGTTAGAAATTGCGCCAACTAATGGGTTAGCGGTAATGCCTGAAAAGCCATCAGATCCACCGCATTTTAAACCAATTATTAAGTTAGATGCACTGCAGGGTTCGCGCTTAAAGACGGCAGCATATTGGCATAGCTCCTTCATTAAAGCAACACCTGCTTCTATCTCGTTTTCCACCTCTTGGCTTACCAAAAATTTCACGCGATTTGGGTCGTATTCGCCAATGACTTTTTTGAGATCCTCGATTTGATTGTTCTCACAACCCAGTCCTAACACCAACACGCTACCTGCATTAGGATGATTAATAAGACCAGCCAGAAACTTTTGTGTGCTTAGGTGATCACCACCTACCTGTGAACAACCATGGGGATGGGTAAAGGAGTAGATGTTTTCAATGGCAGGTGTTTGAAATTGTTTAGATTCTTCCGCAATTAGTTTAGCGATACCACTGACACAACCCACAGTTGGAATAATCCACACCTCATTACGAATGCCCACCTGTCCATTGTGTCGTTTATAACCCATGAAAGTAGAGCCTGTGGCTTTCGGCAGGTTTGCTTGCCCTTTGGAAACAGCTGTGGTGGGGGAATAGGTATAATTAAGAATTCCTGCTAAGTTGGTTGCCATATTATGAGTGTGTATCCAATCGCCAACTAAGATATTTTCCTTAGCATGACCGATGGGATTACCATACTTTATAACATTTTCACCTGCCGCAATTGCCGTAATAGCGACCTTGTGTCCCATGGGAATATCTGTATTTATTGTAATATTTACACCATCTACGGTAATAACCTCATCCTTAGTTAAGGCTTGCAGAGCCACCACCACGTTATCTTTAGGATTGATTTTTAAAAATTTAAGCATTTGGTTTTCCTAATTCTTTCCTAGGGCATTGATATAATTTTTAATTCCCGCCATCTCTATTTGGTTTAAATCATGAATCACACGCTGTTCTAAATCTTTAATTTGTGTAAGATCTTCACCCCAGAAGTCTGTTCTTTTTAAGATTTCACTCACATATTTTGCAGTAGATTCACCTGCCATGGTTTTAATGAATGCCAGCTTATCGGCATCGTCATGAATTTCGTAAGGTTTACCTTCTCTATATCCAATTAAACATCCTGCTCCTGCTTCTGTAGTGCGATAAAAAGCCAATAATGCCGCCAAAGAATAAGTCAACCATTTCGGTAATTTCCCTGTATTTGCAAGGCTGTCTTTCAAACTTGGCAAAACTCTTGCCCGCCATTTGGAAATAGAATTTAAAGAAATGGAAAGCAGCGCATGCTTAACATACGGATTTTCAAAGCGTTCAAATACGGCGTCCGCAAACTCGGTGGCTTTTGCCAGCGGCATATGCACGGTTGGCACAATCTCACTGTATACAGATTGAGTTAGCTGTTTGCGAATATCGCTATCTGCCATACATTGGCTTACGTAATCAAGTCCAGCTAAATAAGCTCCAAGCACCATGGAAGTATGCGCTCCGTTAAGAATGCGCACTTTGCGCTCTTTGTAAACCTCTATATCATTGGTAAATTCCACAGATAATTTATTGGAATTAATCGGGAGTTTAGATTCTATGCTATTCTCACCAATCACCCAAAGACCAAAGGGTTCGGCTATATCTATGAGGTTATCTTCATAACCAAGCTCCTTAGCGTAATCTTCACGACTGTCTCTCGGAAAGCCCGTAACAATACGATCTACCAAGGTTCCTGCAAAAGTGCAGCTGTTTTCCACCCAAGTTTTGAATTCACTTGGCAATTTCCATAAATCTATAAATTGCAACACGCATTTTTTAAGATTTTCACCATTTTTTTCAATTAACTCCACGGGTAGCATGGTTAAGCCCTTAGCTGTGTCTCCCTTAAAAAAATTAAACCGTTCATATAAGAACTTTGTTAACTTTCCCGGGAAAGTGGTCGGCGGAGCTGCCTCAAACTTATCTGTTTCATCAAACACAATTCCTGCCTCGGTGGTATTGGAGACTATAAACTCAAGACTATCCAAATGTGCCAATTCCATATATTCATTATAGTTGCCATAGGCTCCAAGCACTTTTTCTATGCAAGTAATTACGCGATTTTCCTCATACACCTGCCCCTCTTTTTTGCCTCGCAGGCATACGGTATATAAATTATTTTGTTCATTAAATAATTTTTTAATACCGTCCGCAGGAATGGGAATCACCACCGCCACGTTGCCATTAAATTTGCCACTTTCATTAGCCACATCGATAGCGTAATCTACAAAGGCTCTTAAAAAATTGCCTTCACCAAACTGCAGCACTTTGATTGGTCTGCTTGTGCGGCTATAAACTTCTGTAATATGTTTCATGACTTACCCTACACTTCAAAATTAAAATAATTAACCACATTGTTGTAGCAAATATCTTCTATGATTTTACCCAAGTATGACATGTCTGCAGGATATTCGCCGTTTTCCACCATATTACCAATATAGTTGCAAAGGATGCGGCGGAAATATTCGTGGCGAGTGTAAGATAAAAATGAGCGCGAGTCTGTCAGCATGCCTAAAATATTTCCAAGAACAGATAAATCGGCAATACTTTCCAGCTGTTCCAACATGCCTCTTTTAGTATCGTTAAACCACCATGCCGCACCCTGCTGAATTTTGCCATGGATACCTGAATCTTGGAAACAACCAATCACGGAGCCAATAACAGCATTATCTGTTGGATTCAAAGAAAATATAATGGTTTTTGGCAGAGTTCCTTTTTTCGCTAAACCATTTAAAAAAGCTGCTAAACCTTCGGCATTAATACCACTACCAACTGCATCAAAACCGGTATCTGCCCCCATTTTGTCAAACATTTTGGTATTAAGATTACGGATAGCTGCAAAATGCAACTCCATACCCCAGTTTAGTTTGGTGTATTCGGCTGCCAGTGTAATAAATAAAGATGTTTTGTAGGCCTCATCTTCTGTGGCAGAGAGTGTTTCTCCACGCATAGCTTTTTGGAATATGGCTTCTATTGCCATATCACTTTCTTCCCGCCAAAAAGTATGAACAAGGGCATGATCGCTGGCTCTGCCACCCATTTCATGGAAAAATGCGATACGTTTTACAAGGGCATTTTTTAAATCTTTCATGGTAGAAATGCTCATACCTGCTGCTTTTGAGAGTGTTTCAATATAAGCTGCAAATCCGCCATTATTTGGATTGAGAGCTTTATCAGGACGCAAAGCCGGCAGAACTTGGCTACTACAAAGTCCGTCTTCCTTAATTTTTTTGTGCCATTTTAAATCGTCCGCAGGGTCGTCGGTGGTGCAAATAACCTTAACATTAGACTTTTTAATGAGATTCAGCACTTGCATATCCGGCGATTGGATTTTTTTATTAGCCGTCTCAAAAATTTCTTTGGCAGTTTTTTCGTTTAGTGGCGTATTAATACCGAAATATCTTTTTAATTCTAAATGGCTCCAGTGATATAGCGGATTGCCCATCAGACGTGGTAAAACTTTGGCGTATTCGTTAAATTTAGTGAAATCATCGGCATTGCCTGTGATTAGCTCCTCTTGGGTGCCATTGGAGCGGATTTGCCGCCATTTGTAATGGTCGCCCGCCAGCCATGCTTCCGTAATGCTTTTAAATTGTTTGTTTTCTGCAATTTCCTGCGGTGAAATATGGCAGTGATAATCCACAATCGGCATTCTTTCCGCATGATTATGATATAAGTGCTTAGCAGTTTCAGTTTCTAATAAAAATTCTTCATCCATAAAAGGTTTCATTTTTTTTCTCCGTGTATTTTTATTATTAAAAATTGAATAGCTTGAGGTTTATATTTATGAGTTTTGCTCCACAGTGTATGCTTAATACATAAGGGGCAAAACTCATGAATAGAAATCCAAGATATTCTATTTTCTCTTCTCTAAGGCTTCCCAAAGCCCTGTCAGATACATACTTCCTAACGCTCTATCGTATAAACCGTAGCCTGCCCTGCCTGTTTCACCCCAAATCATGCGACCGTGGTCAGGGCGGATATAGCCATCAAAGCCGTTATCGTATAAGGCTTCAACTATTCTGAACATATCTAGGCTACCCTCTGGAGAAAAATGCGCAGACTCATAACAATCCTTACCTTCGCCCACAAATTTAATATTTCGCAGGTGAGTGAAATGAATTCTGCCTCTACGCGTGAATTCTGCCACAATTTTTACCACATCGTTATCAGGATCTTCACCTATACTGCCTGTGCAAAGAGTTATGCCGTTGTATTTGCTATCTACCGCTTTACAGATAAAATCCAAATCTTGATGGTTTTTCACAATTCTTGGCAGACCAAAAATAGAATAAGGAGGATCGTCAGGATGGATTGCCATTTTCACGTCCACCTGCTCGCACACAGGAATTACTTGTTCTAGAAAATATTTAAGATTTTCTCTTAATTGCTGCTCACTAACCCCTTCATATTGTTTAATTAGGGCGGTAACGTGGGCTAATCGCTCAGGCTCCCATCCCGGTAAAACTGCACCTTGGGTTTTTGACAGCACATCTTTTGCTACTTCCTCGGGGCTTTTGTCAACACCTGCCTTAAAAAATGCCATGGTGGTTGAGCCATCGGGTAATTTATAAGCCATTTCTGTTTTCATCCAATCAAAAACCGGCATAAAATTATAGCAAATAACCTTAATACCAAATTCTGCCAAGTTGCGAATGGTTTGCTTGTAGTTTTCTATGTATTTATCTCTACTTGGCAACCCCAATTTTATATCTTCATGGATATTCACGGATTCAATCACCTCTAGGCTTAGCCCTGCTTTGTTGATAGTATCCTTAAGATCTTTGATTTTGTCTTTAGTCCATAGCTCTCCCGCAGGCATATCGAACAAGGTTCCGACAATCCCTTCCATATTCGGGATTTGCTTAATGTATTCCAGCGGAATGGTATCAAAATTTTTACCATACCAACGCATTGTCATTTTCATTCTCATGGGTTTACTCCTTTACTTAGCTGTTAATTTTTGTTGCAGAGTTTTTCTCACTGCATTTGGTGATTCTATTAAAGAAATAAAATCTTTTTCAATTTTGACATTAATACCAATTTCCACTAAATTACTACCAAAAATTGCGGCATTGCTTAAAATTGGCTTTAGAATTTCGTGGATTTTTTGCGGGTCAATTTCCTGACCTAACTTAATATCTTTTAGTTGTGCTTGCAGTTCTGTCAGTAGAGGGTCAGGACTTGGTTGAAACGGATTGCCATTATCGTCTACTGCTAAAAGGTAGCGCAGCCATCCGGCAATGGTCAGTGGAATAAATTCTAGAGTGTGGACTTTGTTTAAGGCAACATATTTTTTAATGGTTTCACCAAAGCGCACACTAACTTTTTGCGAAGTATCGGTGGCGATTCGTTGCGGTGTATCGGGAATATTCGGATTATTGAATCTAACATCAATCACCTCATCAATAAAACTTTTAGGGTTAATAATTTTAGGATCTTCTACCACGGGCAAACTTTCATCGTAGCCAATTTTTTTGATTAAAGCTAAAAGATATTCGTCTTGCATTTCATCGTAAATTTTATTAAAGCCCAGCAAACAACCAAAAATTGCCAGTGCCGTATGCAGCGGATTTAAACAAGAACAAACTTTCATTAAATCGGCTTTGTTTACAGTGTCTTTATCGCCCAGCAAAACTCCTGCTTTTTCCAACTGTGGACGCCCATTGGGAAAGTTATCTTCAATTACCAAATAATGTCTTTCTTCGGTATTTACAAAAGCTGCTAAGGTAGTGCCACTGTTAGATTTAAAAGGCTGGACGCCTTCTATTCCTAAGGATTGTAGTTGTTGCGCTACCAGTAGCGATGGTGCAGGCGTGATTCTATCTATCATAGAAAAAGGATAGGAATTTTTATTTATCGCCCAATTTACAAAATTTTCATCAACCAATTTATTAGCGAGCCAGCCATTGACTATTGTTTCAATAGCAGCTTTTAGTTTATCGCCATTATGGGAAAAATTATCGGTGGAAACAAGGGCGATAGGGTTGGCTTTGGCTTGGTAGCGGGTATATAGCAGGCTTGCCAAGATTCCCATGGTGGTTTGCATTTCTTTTATGGCGGTGGTTTTAGTGTCAGCAACAGCTTTAGGTGTGAGATTACCGTGAGTATCTTTAAGGGCATAGCCTTTTTCGGTAATGGTTAGGGTAATTAGTTGTAAACTTGGTTTTATGAAATAGTTTTGTAAATGTTGGTGATTGTCGTTTTCTTTTGATAAATATAGCACATCGGCGGTGGAGGTAATTAGCTCACTTTCAAGCGTGCCATCAGACTTCATAATTACACTAAGGCTTTGGTTATTATATGGTTGGTAGTATTCTTCCACAATGTCTTTTCCAAAGGTTTCTACAACAATAATTCCGGTGTTTTCCAGTTTTTTTTCTATTAAATCTTGCATAACTTTAGCATGAAAACAACGATAAAGATTCCCTCCACCGAAATGAATCCATTTAGGATTCGTAATAGTATTCTTTTGGATTTCTTGATAGTTATAGGTCGGAAGTTTAATAACTCCTTTGGTTGCGCTAATTTTACTCATCTAATAACCTCTTATAAATCCTTGCAACATAAAACTTTTATATCTTACTTATTATTTTAACAAAATAATTTTAATTTCACAATATAAAAAGATGTTTCATTTAATAAAACCATAAGATAATAAAATAGCCTTTACTCTTACGAATAAAGGCTTATTTTAACTAATTTAAAGTATTCAGTTTTTAGAACATATAACGTAATTGGATATTATAATTTATAGCACTATTACTTTCTTGTGTTAAATCAGCATTGCTAAGTTTAGCTAATTTCATAGAACTTTCACCTGTATATACATAATGAACGCCTAACCCAACGGCAAGATTATTAATAATCGTATAATTTCCTACCACTCCTAATTTGCTAGCCATAGCTGCACCGCCACCGCTATCTTTTACGCTTCCGCTTATGCTTAGAGTTCTGTAAACCATACCAAGTCCTAATTGGGCTGATACATCTACTTTCATGTCCACATTTCTATAAAATTCATAATCGGATAAAACCATAAATGTATACGAATTACCGGTAAAGTTTAATGTAGCCGACGTAAATCCACCATTTCCTCCACCGTTGCCGCCATTACCACCATAATTTGGAGATGGTTTATTAGCATCACAATAACTAGCCTGAGCTATACTGCAATTAACAAGTCCAGTAGTTTGATCACATGCCCAATCAAATACCATAGTGCTACAATACTGAGAATCATTTATATAGCCATTGCTGGTATCACACCATCCCGGTTTTAGTGAATTAACAGCAGTGCAATAATTAGAATCCACGAAAACTCTGTTTCTACTACCATTATCAACATTGGAATTTTGCGAGCTAAAGCCACTTAATGTTTTAACTTTAGTAGTGCTACCAAAGAATGTTGTAAAATCGGCACCAATGGATAATTTACCATTAAGTGCATCTATATGGTTAAACCAATCTACTTTTCTTAAATAAGAAATATTTAAATTGCTTTTGGTATCAACTTTAACTCCAGTATCAATGCTAGCAGTGGAACCTCCAACTCCTATTGATACAGAATTTTCAGGCATGATGTAATTTGGTTGGTTTTGTGGAATTTCCGCCATTAGGCTGAATCCCGAGAGTAAAAATAATATTGTAAAAAATATTTTCTTCATAGTATAGTCCTCTAAAGTTGCTAATAAATTAAGAAATTAAAGCAATGTCAAGAGCTTTAATTTCACCTTATACTTAGTTATAAGGTGCATTTTAAAGGGTATATTTGTTAGAAATGTAGGTAAAAGGTATAAAAAATCCCCTCTTAAAGAGAGGGGATTTACGAATTTAAGCATAAATAAAATAATATAGAATTATTTATAAAGTCTTGTATTTTCAGATAGCAAGGCTTCTTTATAGGCTGAAATGGTATGTTCGTAATTTTCCAGCAAGGTTTTATTATCGGTTTTGGTTTTTAGCTCTTCAAATGTTTGGATTTTGTTATTAATATCTTCCTTATCTATTTTAGATAAATCTATCAGTTGTTGTTCAGTTGCCACAACTAGTTCATCATTCTCCAGTTTAAATCTGCCACCGAAAACAAAATAACGAGCAGATACACCTGAGCTATTAAAAACATAAATAATTCCTGCTTTTAATAAATAAACAAAAACCCGTTCACCGGCAGTAATACCTATATCGCCAAAATATCCCGGCAAAACTACCATCTCCACATTTTGTTCTAACAATGTGCCATGATTTGATACGATTTTTAATTTTAAGTCTGACATTAATTTTTACCTAATTAAATGTTAGTTCCACTGCCCCACCTCCTACGGAGGCACCCCTTCGCCAGCGAAGGGGATTTTTTAAGTATATAAAATTAGATAGTTTGAGGTTTATATTTAGGAGTTTTGACCCGTAGCATATACTAATATGTAAGAGGGCAAAACTCCTGAATAGAAATCCAAAATATCTAATTTTGTGCGGATAGCTTCTTAGCTTTTTCTTTAACCTCTGATAAACTCCCCACCATAAAGAATGCTTCCTCAGGAATATCGTCAACTTTACCATCGCAAATTTCTTTGAAACCTTGGATAGTATCTTCAATACTTACCAACACGCCCGGAATTCCTGTAAATACTTCTGCCACATGGAAAGGTTGCGAGAAGAATCTTTGGATTTTTCTTGCACGAGAAACGGTTAGTTTATCTTCATCTGACAACTCATCCATACCCAAAATCGCAATAATATCTTGCAAATCTTTATATTTTTGCAGAGTTCTTTGCACTTCTAATGCCACCGCATAGTGTTCTTCACCTACAATTTTAGGATCTAAAATTCTTGAGTTAGAAGTTAGCGGATCAATCGCAGGGTAAATACCCAGTGCTGCAATTTCACGAGACAATGTGGTTGTCGCATCTAAATGCGTAAACGATGTTGCCGGTGCAGGGTCAGTTAAATCGTCCGCAGGAACATAAATTGCCTGAATGGAAGTAATTGAACCTTTTACGGTTGAAGTAATACGCTCTTGCAAAGATCCCATTTCGCTTGCTAGTGTTGGCTGATAGCCCACTGCCGAAGGAATACGTCCTAACAGGGCGGATACTTCCGAGCCAGCTTGCGTGAAACGGAATATGTTATCAATAAATAATAACACATCTTTACCTTCTTCATCTCTGAAGTGTTCAGCTACGGTTAGACCTGTTAATGCAACTCTTGCTCTTGCCCCCGGAGGTTCATTCATTTGTCCGAAAATCAGCGCGCAACGAGATTTCGTCCAATCGCCCATGGCATTTACGCCTGATTCTATCATTTCATGATACAAATCGTTTCCTTCACGGGTTCTTTCACCCACGCCTGTAAACACCGAATATCCACTGTAGGCTTTAGCGATGTTGTTAATTAATTCCATAATTACTACAGTTTTACCAACACCCGCACCGCCAAACAGTCCGATTTTACCGCCCTTAAGGTAAGGCAACATTAAATCTACCACTTTAATACCCGTATGGAGAACCTCAGATTTTGTGGCTTGGTCTATAAACTCAGGAGCATCTTTATAAATTGAAGATTTTTTTGCGGTTTTAATTTCGCCTTGTCCATCAACAGGATCGCCCAGCACGTTCATAATTCTGCCCAGCACTTCATTACCCACAGGAACGGTAATTGGTGCGCCGGTATCTATTACTTCGTCGCCTCTTACCAGTCCATCGGTAGAGTTCATGGCGATGGTTCTAACGCGACCATCTCCTAAATGCAGAACAACTTCCACTACAACTTTCTGATTCGGCTTAATGATTTCTAAAGCATTGTCAATAGGAGGAAGTTTTTTAGAATCTAAAAACTCCACATCCACAACAGGACCCATAATTTGAGCTACTCTTCCTTTTAGCGTGTTTGACATAAATAAATCTCCAATTTTCCTTTGGTAATATTATTCGTTAATTTCTTTTTAGAGTGCTTCAGCACCTGAAATTATTTCTATTAATTCTTTAGTAATTAAACCTTGTCTGGTTCTGTTATATTCTAAATTAAGCATACGTATAAGTTCTTTAGAATTATCAAAAGCATTAGACATGGCATTTAAACGACTGGCATGTTCACTTACTGCCGCTTGCGTTATTTTATCAAAAATATTAATTGCGATGTATTGCTTTAATAGTTCTTGTGCTAAATCACTAAAGTTTTTATCATCGGTCACAATATTTTTAGCAATATTTTCTTTGGCTTTTTCTATATCTTTTGGTTCATCTGTAGTAATAGGGAAAACCGTTTCCGCAAAAACCTCTTGCAACATAATATTAATGCTTTTGGTATAAATAAACTGAATTCTATCAATTTCTGCATTTATCACCAGCGAACTAATATAATCGGTAGCTTTAGTAATACCATCACTTAAGTCATGCTTAATATCGGAACTCATGAATAAATCTAAAACATTATCCCTAGGCAATTTATTGGCAAATAATAAGGATTTTCCACCAATCGGAAATACTAAAAAATTACCAGCTTTATTAGCAATATTTTGCGATAAATTTTTAAAGACATTACTGTTATAAGACCCACATAATCCTCTGTCGGAGCTGATAATAACATAAAGAGTTTTTTTATATTCAGTATCAGCCTTAATGCTAAACATATTTTTAATGAATTCCACATTGGAAGAAACTTCTTTTTTCTCTAAAGTCAAAAGGGTTTCTAAAATTTCCTTGGAAACACTAAGATAATCATCGTTTGCCTTACGGAAAGATTTAGCAGAGCTAAGGCGTGATGTGGAAATGGCTTTCATAGACTGCGCCATTTTCTCTATCACCCCAACATTACCAATTCTTTTTTTAATATCTCTTAAACTGCTCATTACTTTATCTTTCTATTAGCTTTTTAAATATTTTGCTGTCCAATCTGTTAAAAATTCACGCACTTTCTTCATATCTTCAGCCGAGAAGTCTTTAGTATCTTCAATATTCGCTAAAACCGATGGGATTGCTCTAGTCGCTTCGTCTAACATTGCAGATTCATAATCTCTAATGCTATTAACAGGAACAGCGTCTAAAAATCCTTGACCCACAGAGAATAAACTTAGCACTTGCTGCGATAAAGTCATAGGGATATATTGATCTTGCTTTAATACTTCCGTCCATCTTTTACCACGCTCAAGCTGTCTTTTCGTGGAAGCGTCTAAGTCGGAAGCAAATTGCGAGAATTTTACAACTTCACGATATTGCGCTAATTCCAGCTTAACCGAACCTGTCACCTTTTTCATGGCTTTAGTTTGCGCAGCTCCACCTACCCTACTCACAGAATTCCCGATGTTCATCGCAGGACGAATCCCTTGGAAGAAAAGGTCGGTTTCTAAGAATATTTGCCCATCGGTAATGGAAATAACATTCGTAGGAATATACGCCGAAATATCATTCGCTTGGGTTTCAATAACTGGAATCGCTGTTAAAGACCCACCACCTTTTTCATCGCTCATTTGTGCGGCACGTTCTAGTAATCTGGAATGTAAATAGAACACATCACCCGGATAGGCTTCACGTCCCGGAGGGCGTCTTAGTAGCAAACTCACTTGTCTGTAAGCCACCGCTTGTTTCGATAAATCGTCATAATAAATTACTGCGTGCATGCCGTTATCTCTAAAGTATTCGGCAATAGCACAACCTACATAAGGTGCCATATACTGCACGGTGGCAGGATCACTGGCAGTAGCAGATACCACACAGGTGTAATCCATAGCTCCTCTTTCTTCAAGAGCTTGCACCATTTGCACCACGGTTGAACGTTTTTGACCTACTGCCACGTAAACGCAATACATTTTATCGTCTTCCGACTTTGCCGCATCGTTAATTTTTTTCTGTGATATAATAGAATCTAAAATGATGGCACTTTTACCGGTTTGTCTGTCGCCGATAATTAATTCCCTTTGTCCACGCCCGATAGGAATTAGAGCATCAACAACTTTTATACCGGTTTGAAAAGGTTTTTTAACCCCTTTTCTATCAATAATACCCGGTGAATTTACTTCCACCTCACGGATAGCGTCAAACACAAGTTCACCTTTACCATCAACAGGATTCCCTAAGCCATCAAGCACTCTGCCCAACACTCCCTTACCTGTTTTAACTTCTAACTGTTTATGAAGCCTTTTTACGGTGTGTCCACTTTCAATATTAGAATCACTACCTAAAATAATAACCCCGATGTTATCTTCCTCAAGGTTAAAGCAAATACCGCGCGTGCCGTCTTGAAATTCTACGGTTTCACCCACTGCGGCATTTTCTAAACCATAAACCTTAGAAACACCATCACCAACCGATAGCACCACACCTGATTCGCTTAAATCAGCTCCAAAATCGATTTTTTCCAGTTGGTTTTTGATTACATCAATAAGTTGGTCTTTACTCTGACTCATTATATGTTTCCCCTTACATTATTCTCAATCTTTTTGATTTTAGAAGCCAAGCTGTCATCAATAACTTGATTCTTCAACCGAATTATTAGCCCTCCAAGTAGAGTAGCATCTATGGTTTTTTCTAAGAAAAAATTATCACCATGGGCTTTTATGATAATTTCTTTAATTTTTGATTCTTGTTCATCGCTCAACGGAATAACACTACTGATTTCTACTTTAAAGTATCCGCTATAGGTTAAAAACAAAGCGTCCCAAGAGTTCACCAAATGCCGTAATATAGTAATTTTTTTAGAAACCAAAAGCAACATCACAAAGTTAGAAACTAAGCGATTAATTTTAAGTTCAACTAAGATATTTTTGATAATTTCAACTTGCTTGGCGTTGGATGTAACCAGAAATTTTTTAGCAATTTCTTGATATTCTTCACTATTGCGTTTAGAGGAATAAATTTTGGCAAAAACATCTGCGATAACTTGCATATCTGAATTTACTTGCTCAAGCAAATTTTGCGACTTAGCTAAGTCTAAAAGGGCAGTGCTGTATTTTTTTAAATCTCTTTCCAGTTCTAAATTTATCATTCAACTTGCCTTGATTCTCAATAATAAAAATTCTACATCATTTATAACATTATTTCAATTATTTTTAATAAAAACTTATGGGGTCAACATCGATTTGAATTTTAATATTGCTCGGCACATTCAAGCTAAACAGCCATGTTGCAGCAATTTTTTGGATGTTAATATTTTTTGCAGATTTTATTAAAAACCGCTTACGATAGAACCCGCGCAACAAAAATATGGGGGCATTGGCGGCTCCGAGTATCTCAAAACCCTCACCCAATGGCTTGGTATTTTCAAGATTGTGGCAGAATTTTTCCAACTCAACGCCATTTTTAGAAGAAATAATCACCGCAATTAGCTTACCAAAGGGCGGAAATTCCATGGTTTGGCGCAGTGAGGTTTCTTTTTTAATAAATAATTCGTAATCTTTTTGAACGAGCGATTCTATCAACGCATTTGAGGTGTCGTAGGTTTGCAGCATAACGCTGCCAGCCAACTCTGCCCGACCCGACCGCCCTGCCACTTGATAAAGAATCTGCCAAGTTTTCTCGGATGATTTTAAATCTAAAGAATATGAAAAATCCGCATCCACAATACCCACAAAAGTCAGCAGTGGAAAGTTATAGCCCTTAGATATTATTTGCGTGCCGATGAGAATATCGTATTCGTGATTATTAATTTTACGCACAATATCCATGGCTTTTTTATGAGAATCGATGGTATCGCTGGAAAGGATGGCGATTCGTTTATCAGGGAAATGACTTTCCACTTCCGCAAAGATTCGCTCCACGCCCGCACCCATGGAAATTAGCGTATCTGCTTCACCACAGTGCGAACAAGTATTCGTAATTTTTTTAGTAAATCCGCAAAAATGGCAAGATAATATATTGCGTGAGCGATGCTCCACCAGCGAGACCGAGCAGTTAGGGCAGGTTTCTTTTTCACTGCATGCCGTGCAGAAAAGTGCCGAAGCGTATCCTCTTTTATTAACAAACAAGAGGGCTTGTTCTTTTTTTGCTACAGTTTCGGTGATTTGCGCTATCATTCTTGCGGACAAATACTTATCACCTTTCAGCCCTGCCGTTTTCATATCTACCACATTAATATCGGGCATCAGCATTTGATTGGCGCGCTGCTGTAATTTAAATAACCCATACTTGCCCTGTTCCACGTTATTTAAGGTCTCAAGAGATGGTGTGGCAGAGCATAACAGCACAGGAATATTATGAAACTTCGCCCGCACAACTGCCATATCGCGGGCATTATAAATTACGCCTTCTTCTTGTTTGTAAGAGGAATCGTGTTCTTCATCTACTATAATTAAGCCAAGATCTTTAAAGGGCAAGAAAAGTGCGGAGCGCGCCCCGATAATTACTTTTAAGTTGCCATTGGCGGCGGAAATAAATGCGTCTTTCTTATGTTTTTTAGAAATACTGGAATGCCAAGTGTAAGGTTCTACGGAAAACCTTTGCGTAAACCTTTCCACAATTTGCGTGCTTAAGCCAATTTCCGGCAGAAGAATTAAAACCTGCTTGCCCTGTTCTATGGCTTTATTAACTAACTCAAAATACACTTCAGTTTTTCCTGAGCCGGGCAGACCTTGCAGAACTCCTGTTTTAAAGGCATTTTCTTGGAAGTATACGTTTAAATTTGCAGCGATAGTTTTTTGCTCGTCCAACAATTCTAAAGGTTTGTAGCTTATATTTTCCTGCAGATTCGAGACTGCCAGTTCTTTAGAAACGCTTAAAAAGCCATCTTTAATTAGGGTATTAACTGTAGATGGGCTAACCTCTGCTGCCTTGACAAGGCTTTTTTTATCTAAGGGCTGCACAGCCAAAGCATCAATAATTTTTTGTCGTTGCGGTGTAATTTTTAGCTCTGCCAGCTTTTGCCGATTTATTTCCAGCATTTGCTTGTAGGAAGAAAAATCTACCCCTGCAATACTAATCGCCATTTTTAGCACATTACCAAAATTAGCAAGGTTATATTTCGCTAAAAAAAATAAAAAATCCATAAGATTTGTAGGAAGCGATGGAATATCTTCAACTTTGCTGATAATATCTTTTACTTTATCGGCTGGGAAATCAATTTCAGTTTCCTCATGAACTATGCCGATAACCTCCTGATTTCGCAGCGGAACAATTATAATATCACCCCTAGAAAGCTGCATATCCTGTGGCACCTTATAAGCATAGCTGCCATCTATTTTAAGAGGCAAATAAACCGAGATAATATCATTATGTTTAAACATGAAAATTAACTATATTTTTATTATCTTTATATTATAATTTATATCATGGAAATAATAGAGAAAAAAATTATCACCCTGCAGGCTGCTGCCGATATTAAAAAACATCTTGAAAGTTTTTTAAATGGCTTAGAGTTTGAGCAGCGGAAATCGCACAATACGGTTATTGCTTACGGCAATGATATCGCTACTTTTGTCAATTTTATCAGTGGGCATTTAGGGTTTAGTCTATCGCTTAGTGATATTCCGAAATTATCCACGAGCGATTATCGCGCATTTTTGGCCTTTTTAAACAGTGAAGATATTCATAAGGTATCCATCGCCCGCAAACTTTCTGCCCTGCGGACTTTTTTTGGCTTTTTAAAACAGCAGAAACTTATTGAAAGCCATAATTTAGACAGTATTAAAATGAAGAAAGTCTCACAAAAGCTGCCAAGAGCAATTAGTGAAGATTTTGCCACCCAAAGTTTAGATATCGCCTATTCTTTAGCTGATGTTGAATGGTTAAAGGCGCGCAACAAGGCTTTTGTGGCGTTGGTTTATGGCTGTGGACTGCGTATTGCCGAGGCTGTGAGTGTGAATATTGCCGATTTACCCGGTGGCAAAGCTAATTTAGTTTTACGGATTACAGGTAAAGGCAACAAGGAGCGGCTGGTTCCCATATTACCTTTTGTGCTGGGCTTAGTTTTTGAATATATTGAAGCGATTCCAAAAGAGATGTTAGAAAAACTGTATGCGGCAAATGGCAACAAAACTCCACTTTTCTTAGGTGAAAGAGGCGAAAGAATAAATCCACGGATTATGCAACGAGTGGTGGAAAAAATTCGGCTGCAGCTTAACTTAGATGAAAGTTTTACACCGCACGCCCTGCGGCACTCCTTTGCCACGCACCTGCTAAATAACGGCACCGATATTCGCACACTGCAAGAACTGCTGGGTCATAGCTCCCTCAGCGCAACTCAAAGATATTTAAAGGTGGATGTTAAACAACTGCAAAAAACCCAAGAGAATTTTCATCCGCGGAGTAAATCTTAGCCTTACGAGCATAAAATTCCCCTTCTGTGGAGAAGGGGTGCCTCCGCAGGAGGTGGGGTAGTGGGAAATCATTTATCAAAAATAAATAAATTTTAATGCTACGCATAAATAGTTAATTCCACTACCCCGTCGGTTTCACCGCCACCCACAACGCCCGAGCGAAGGGGAATTTTTTGCTACTTAAAACTCCTTTTATAATAAGTAGGAGCATTTTCAATATTCTTATCATTTAACAACACCCAATTAGGATTCCGCAACAACTCCCGACCCAGCGCAATAAAATCTGAACTACCAGACTGCAACACATATTCTGCTTCCTCTAGTGTGGTAATCAAGCCCACAGCAATTATTGGCTTGGTAGTCAATTGCTTAATTTTTCTGGCAAAATCTACCTGATATAAATGGTAGTTTACGGGTGCGCTTGGGGTTAATGCGCCACTGCTGATATGAAACATATCTATGAGACTATCTATCTGTTTAACAGTTTCTATGGTTTCCGCTAATGTGGCTTCCACATCGGAATAGTCTACTGCAGATAAGCGAATTCCAAGAATCTTATCTTTAGGGAAAAACTCACGGATTCCTTCTAATATTTCCTTAAGGATTCGCACGCGATTTTCACTAGAGCCACCGTAATTATCTTTCCGATGATTAGTAATACCGGAAAGGAATTGATTTAGTAAATAACCATGGGCAGCATGAATTTCTATGCCATCATAACCTGCCTCAAGAGCATTTTTGGCAGCTTGTATGAAATCTCTTTTGACATTATTGATATCTTCAAGAGTCATTTCTCTTGGAGACGCATATTTTTCATTAAATTTTAGAGGACTTGGTGCCACAATATCGGGAATATCTGAGCCGCTGTTGACATCTACCTTTCTGCCGGCATGTCCTAATTGCACCATCATTTTAGTTGCTGGATTTAGCTTTTTAACATAAGCAACAAGATTCTTTAATACGGCTACTTGTTCTTGTGTGTAGATTCCAAGGTCTTTATTGGTGATTCTGCCATTAGAATTAACGCCTGTCGCCTCTTGAATAATCAACCCAACACCGCCTACTGCCCTTGCTCCGTAATGCTGAAAATGAAATTCGTTGGCAAGTCCTGCATTATCGCTGATATACATACACATGGGCGGCATAACTATTCTGTTAGGTATAGATACACCATTCACTAAAACTTTTTCGAAAACTTGCAAAGTTATTCTCCTTATATAATTATTTTCTATAATTATATAGCTTTAAAACAAATACCTCAATTGCAAATTGTAAGTAATAGTATTAGATGATTGCATTTTAAAATCATAACCTTGGAAACGGTCAGTTTTACCTAAATTTTTAAACTGCTGTTCACCCATATACACATAGTTGGCACCTAATCCTAAGGCAAAATTATTACTGATATAATAACTTCCTATCAAGCCTGCTTTTCCTGTAAAGGCCACATTCTGTCCACTACCTACTACGGCTCCTCGTAATTTCATATCTCTATAATTGCCTCCAAGTCCACACTCTATGGCTATACTTACTTTAGAAATCTTTATTATCTCATAATTTATTAAGAAATACGCTGTATATGAGTTTGAGGTTATGCTGGTTGCCTGCCTGTTGTTTTCATTACCTCCTCCACTGGCACATATCTCTGGATATAGCCTACATACCTCTTCCATACTTGGTGGTGTGCATAACTCGGGGAATAAACCACATACTTCTTCTTCTGTTGGAGGATTTTGCGAACACAAACTAGGATATAAATTACATACATCCTCTAAGGATGGCGGGGTGCAAAGGTGCGGAAATAGCTGACACACTGTCTCTTCCGTTAGCGGAGGAATATCTGTCATTATAGGAGTAAAAACACAGTCTGTTAGACCAACAGACCCGTATGTAAAAAAATTATTTCCACCAACATATGTTAATAAATCTCTACATAAAGCATCTTTAGAGGAAAAATTAATCTGCTGATTAGCACCACAGTATTGGGAAAATCTGCTATCAGCACATATCAATGACTCACTCATATAGCCATTAAAGGTTGAACAATAACCACTAAAAACTGCATTAATCATATCACACATAGAAACGCTACTATTATTCTTACATAAAATTACTAATAAACCATTAGTTTGAGTATCTGTTAATTTATTACATAAGTTTGATGTGCTACCGGTAAAACTCCTTTGTGAATTTTCTATATTTTTAATATTAACAGCTTTTGTGAAAGATTGCTTAGTGATGAAAGGTTCATTATTTAAGGTGCTTGTGGCTGGATTATACATGCCAACTTCAACACCAACAGATAACCTATCTGATACTTTCCTTAAATATGCTATACTGTAATTACTGGTGATTTTTATATCGTTTAAGCCATTATTTGTATATTCTTGATTACCGGAATATCTAATTAGTGGTTGGATTGTGCCGTTTGCTATTCCTCCACTTATTATTAATGAGTTCTTATTCCATTGCTGATTTTGATAAGGATTAGTATTGTATTCTTTACCTATGCTTTCTAATTTTCTATCGCTTTTGTATATATCATATTCAATTGCATTTAAGCAAAATGATAATAAAAAAAATATAGTAAAAAATATATTAAGCCTTAACAACAAAACTCTTACTCCCTATTACAAGATATTCAGCTAAGTTTTATTTGTTAATATTCTGTCAAGAATATTAACTCAATAGTAGTCTACTATTGAGTTTTGAGTGGGTTTAAGAGGTTAAATGAAGTTTTGCAATTTATGTGCTATACTATACTTATAAGTAGTATAAAAGAAAAAAATATAATGAGCAATTTATCTAATTGGCACAGTATGCGAAAAGTAGATACCTTTAGAAATTATGTAAAAGATAAAGGTAATATAGAACAAATAGAATTATTATATTCACTTAATCAGCAGATTTCATATCTTGTATTTCCTGTATTAAGTAATTTTGAATTATTGCTTAGGAATAAAGTTTGTCAATTTTTAGAAAATAATAATCAAAGTGATTCTTGGTATGTTGAAGTGTTAAATGAATCTAGTTATTCTTCTGAAACCAAAGAAATTATTAATGAAAAACTGCAAGACTATATAACAAGGGAAGTTGCTTTAAAAAATGAACTAGAGCAAGTTATGATTAATTCTACAAATATCAAAAAAGCAAAATATAAAGTAGCCGATATAAATAATAAATTGGATAATTTAAAAGAATCTCATAAAGGTGATTTACTGGTAAGCGATTTAAGTTTTGGTATATGGTGTCATATTATTAACAAATGCCCTAATAGAAACGATTTAATGTTGTCATTAAACTTAGATAGGAATCACAGAAAGTGGATTAAATACTTTTTTAAAATTAAAGATTTAAGAAATAGAATTTGTCATCATGAGAATGTCATAAAATCTTTAGATGATTTTTTTGATGTTTATAATAACGCCATGGATTTATTAGAAATAATGGGAGGAAAAGAATATAAAATATATGTTATAGCAAGTATAGAAAAGATGCTAAATAAAACTGCCAATAATAAAAAAGTTAAATATATAGATGTTTTTAATAAAATTAAAACAGAAATAGAAGAAATACATTTAGAAAAAACTTTAGAAGAATAAAAAAAGAGCCTAACGCCTGTTATTTCATCTTATTTCTAAGGTATATAACAGCACCTAGGCTCATGACTATTATAGTGTAATATACTTTTACATTTTTGTCAATATAATTCTACTACCGAAACATTCCGTATAACAATAGACAAAGAACGATGGTGGTAAAGATTGGATTGGTGATTACGCGCCAAAATTTAGATTCGGGTTTATAGCCAATGGCATGGACTGCAGCAAGGCAGGCAACCATGATTGTAAAGGACATAAACCCGTATCTTGGTGTTCCCACTACGCTATTGAAAGCGTAAGGATATACTCCGATTAAAAGAATTATTCCGGCAAAATTAATTAAGCTGATAATTCTACCGATTAGTTGTAGTTTTAACATTAAATGTTATCTTCTTGTTTATCAATAACGCTTGAATGCTTAAGGCATACAAAAGTTAGAAAAACTAAAAAAATAACCCAAAATACATATACCATGATTTAATCTCCATATTTAAAGTTAGTTCCACTACCCCGTCTTGCTATGCAAGACACCCCTTCTTAAAGAAGGGGAATAAGAAGAACAGTGGATACCGACCTTCGTCGGTATGACGATATTTATTAATATTCCTCTTCTATGCTGCTTGGTTTTACTTTTCCTCTTAACACTCTAAACACCCAAGCGGTATAAAGTAAAACGATTGGTAAGAAAATAATCGTTACAATCAACATAATTTGTAGAGTTAACTGCGAAGAAGAAGCATCCCAAACGGTTAAACTACTGGTTAAATCGTAAGAAGACGGTAATATGAACGGGAACATAATTACGCCTGCTGTTGCCACCACGCCAAAAATCGCAGTTGAGCTTGCTATTAGTGCGCAAAACATTTTGTCCAGTTTAATAAATCTAAGAACCAGAACAACCCCTAATATTACCAAAGCCGGTGCTAAAAGCGTCCACGGCATATCCACAAAATTATGGAACCATACGCCAACACCTTGTTCTACGGTTTTATACATAGGATTAGATGGAGCATTAGCTATAACTTCGGAAGTAATAATATATCCTTTTACGAGGAAAGCCGTAAACAATGCTCCCACAGCATAAAGCGCCAATAACAATAATCCTGCATATTTCGCAATTACTTTAGAACGTTCATGTAAAGCATCTTCAGTTTTCATTGCAGTATAAATAGAACCTTGCATTATAATCATGCTTAAACTTACTAAGCCGCAAAGTAAAGCAAACGGATTTAGCAACTGGAAGAAATTACCATGATAAGTAATTGATAAATCAAACGGATCAATTTTAAATGGTAAGCCGATAATCACATTACCAACTGCCACGCCTGTTAAAAGCGCAGGTAAGAAGCCGCTAACAAAATGTGTCCAAGTCCAAAAGCCTTTCCATTTGGTATCTTCATATTTATTTCTAAAAGCAAAAGAAACCGGTCTTAGAATTAAAGCAACTAATACAAGACATAAAGCTAAATAAAGTCCTGAAAAGCTCACCGCATAAATGGCAGGCCAAGCCGCAAATATCGCACCACCACCAAGAACTAACCAAATTTGATTACCTTCCCAGTATGGTTCAATGGTATTGATTAAAACTCTTTTTTCAGTTTCAGTTTTTGCAATAAATGGCAAAAGTGTTGAAACTCCTAAATCAAAGCCATCCATAATGGCATAACCTATTAGCAAAGTCCCTAACAGTAGCCACCAAATGACTCTTAAAATTTCATAATCTAACATTTTTCATCTCCAATTCATATTTTAAAATTTTTAGGATTTTTGAGATTTATATGTAGGAATTTTTGTGCGAAGTGTATGTTTAAATACATGAGGACAAAAATTCCTGCATAGAAAATCAAAAAGACAAAAATTAGCCGTTGTTTGGACCTTTTTTAACTTGCCTCACCATTAAAATGGCGTCCACAATCACTAAGCAAGTGTAAATAATAAAGAATCCCGCAAGACTTGACCATACTGTAGCAGCTGATAAATGCGAAGCTGACCTAAAGGTTGGTAGAATATCTTGAATAACCCAAGGCTGTCTACCATATTCCGCCACAAACCAACCGAGATAAATTGCAATCCAAGGTAATGGCATAATCCACAGAGCAATGTATTGCATACATCTAGATTTTGCAAAAGTATTTTTAATTGTCATTACATATACGGTGGTAAAGAATACAAAGAACAGAATTCCTAAACCAACCATAAATCTAAAGCTATAGAAGAGTGGAGCCACTTTAGGAATAGTGCCTTGGGCTGCAATTTGAATATCTTTATCGGTAGCTTTAGAAATATCTTGAAGATTTCTGAATAAAAGCAACGCATAGCCTAAATCGCCCACATGTTGTTCAAAAGTAGCACGTGCTTGTGTATTAGTTCTATCAGCTTTATATTCGTTTAAAGAGTTATAAGCAATTAAACCGCTTCTGATTCTAGCTTCGTTTTCTATAATAACATCTTTAACGCCGGATATACTACCGCCCACCAGCATTCCTAAAGCTCCGGGGATTCTAACTGCGTAAAGATTTTTTTGTCCCTCTTGATCCGGCAAAGCCATAAGAGTTACACCTGCCGGATAGGATTCTGTATCCCAAATAGCTTCAATAGCTGCCATTTTAGCAGGTTGGGTTTGATGAATGATAATACCTTGTCTATCACCGGCATATGCAGTTATAAGGGTAGAAATTAAACCAACTACTGAAGCCACCATGATACTTCTTTTGGCGAATTCAACATTTTTCTTACGTAATAGATATAAAGAAGATACTCCAATTACAAAAACCGAACCTAAAATATACGACGCGGTTAGAGTATGTAAGAATCGCCACTGAGCAGCCGGATTTAAAATCAGCGCGCTGAAGCTATCCATTTCCATTCTCATGGTGTCTAAATTAAAGTAAGAACCTACAGGATTTTGCATCCAGCCGTTAGCTACTAAAATCCAAAGGGCAGAGAAGTTTGAGCCTAAAAACACCAACCATGTCACGGTAGCATGTTGTATTTTTGTTAATTTATTCCAGCCGAAGAAGAAGAGTCCAATAAATGTAGCCTCTAAAAAGAATGCCATTAAACCTTCAATCGCCAAAGGTGAACCGAATACATCGCCCACATAATGCGCATAATACGACCAGTTGGTGCCGAATTGGAATTCCATAGGAACCCCTGTTGCCACACCCATGGCAAAGTTCATGGCAAAAAGAATTGCCCAAAATTGCACCATTTGTTTATAGATTTCTTTGCCGGTTTTAACGTAAATAGTTTCCATGATTGCCATAAGTAATGCTAACCCGATGGTAAGCGGCACAAAAATAAAATGGATACCTACGGTATACGCAAACTGGATTCTCGACAAATCTACATTGTCTAAGCCAAACATTTTTTACTCTCCTTTATACTAATTACTAACTAATTTATGGGTTTATTTATTTAACTTTACTTGAGAATCAACTTTTGAATGAAAAACATCTTCAAAAATCACATTAGAATCAACCTTTGTGCGATGTTCAGGCGAAAAATACAAGAAAAACAATACCATAAAACCAACAATTTTCAGCACTATCACTAACAACAATGCCCTTACCAATTTTATTGCCAATATTGATTTTCCTATCACCATAGCTCTTGCAAACTTCCAATAAATAAAAAATAGAATCCACATATTAATAATAATAACTATTATTAAATTTGTAAAGTAGTTCTTTTGATAACGTTTTATAACAAGAAGTTGTTAAAATAAACTCGGTATTCCTGATTTAAAGTTTGGAAATTGTCTGTAAGTTTGACCATCAAGTATGGGCTTTGGCACATTACCAAAACATTTATACTCACTGTATTGCTTGAACCAAAAGGCTACGCCTTGCTCAAGAGTCCAATCGCGAATATGTCGCACCCAGTTTGTATCCATTAGGCGGGCATTTTTTCCGGATTCACCACCGACTATTACCCAGTCAATTCCTTTTAAATTAAGCCTTTCAATTGGTGCAATTAATGGCTCAAGCGATAAATATTTCATGTGAGATGGTGTAGCTTTTAAATCGTCTAACCTATCTCGGTATTTATCGCTTTCAATGGTAACGCCCATAACAATATGTGGTAGCCATTCTAAATATGGAGCTAATTCACGTAGTCGCTGCGACCGTTTGGTTAGAATTGTATATATATGCCAGTCTGCACGCTTCATAACATTGAAAACTTGCTTGATATAATCAAGCGGAACATCTTTATGGAATAAATCACACATTGAATCAACAAATATAAGCCGTGGCTTTTTCCAATGCAGTGGAATATCCAACCTATCAGGACGCAAAGTTAATTGAAAGCCATTTTCATAACCCTTAACCCCTTGCGCTTGAAAGAGTTCGGCAATCGGCATTGCATAACAATTTATACAACCCCCACTATATTTAGAACAACCAACTATAGGATTCCAAGTGGCGTCTGTCCATTCAATGTTTGATTTTATTGACATAGTTTTATTATAAATGAACTATTTCCATATTAGGAAAATATTTTTGTAAATACTCAACAACTAAGCTGCGATGGCACATATCTGCTAACTTTTCGGAACATAGAAAACATGCGCTGTCTAAGGATTCTAAGGTAAATAGTTTTTCAATATTTCGTGTAGCTAAAAGATTATTAAAAGTTTGCTCGTAGCCAAGCCAATCAATTTCATTGTTTTTATATGCAGATAGCAATTCTTTGGTTGGAGTAAGCTCAGGTATTACTAAATATTCAATGCCATGGTTGCTACATTCTGCAGAAAGATTTGCCCCACTCGCCCATGGCACAAACCGTGCAATCCTATAAAGACGAATGTCCAACAACTTCGTAATGCCTGCTGCATTTAAAATTGCAAAGAATTCATCTTGTTTTTTACCACTAAATCCGATTGTATGTATTTTCATGTTAATATAAGAATAATCCATTGAACATTAAATAACAACGATTTTTAATAATTTTACCACTGCCCCGTCTGCCTAACGGCATCCACCCACAACGCCCAAGTGAAGGGGATTTAAGGTATCTTTATTGCATCAATAATTGTAATATAAGCATTATTATACTTATGCACGACTTTTTCCATACGATATTTACCATTAAACTGGTTATAAGTTTCACTATTTATAACAAAGCTAAAACCTGCTTGCAGTTGTGGATTTCCAACTAAAATCATACTGACAACTTCTTTTTCTTTAATTTCTTGATATTTAGAATTAAGGTAAGTATTTTTCAGACCTGTTTCCACACAGTTAGACAACATTAAAAACGGCTCCTCACCCATTTTCGTAACTTCCAACTCTGCCTGCTTAATATTTCAAGAATTCAACATTACGCCGTTATAATATTTTTTAGAGTTATCTTTGATGGCAATATTTAGAATATCAGCGTCATTTATAGAAACCTCCTTAGGATTTTCTTTAGATACAAATACCAAATTATTATCTTTAATATTTGCCACAGCGAAGAATATCTCACTTAACTCTGCTAATACCTCTAATGATGTTTTATTTTCTTGTAAATAATACCCCACCTGCGCATTAACATTATTATAAAGACCTAAGTCTAAATCATTTGCCAAAGTTTTAAGAATATCTTCAAGGGATTTATCTTTAAATACTCGGTTGTGTTTTATTCTGCCAAAGTTTAAATCCTGAGATATACAGCTTATGGTAATAATACTATCTGTGCTGCTGATATTTTGTGCAATAAATCTTCCCATTTTATAGATATGCTCGCCACTGCCGATTGCCAATTCAATAATGGAATTGGTTTTAGGAATTGCTATACCATCATCATAATTATTTATCTCCAGCAGCATGTTATCTAACTGCAGCCCGCTGTTATCTTCTATGTTAAAGCTCAGAAGACGTTCTGTTGCCACTGAGCTAAAATTATTATTAATATAAATTTGGATTTTTAATTCCATAATGCAATCCTACTTTGTGCTTCCTTTTTTAGCTCCGGTAATTCAATGGCTAATCCTACTTTTAAATAAACCCCTTGGGTGTATAAAAATGGATTAGCTTTTAATACCAACTCTAAGTAGCCGAAGCTACTGCCATAATTTTTAGAAACTATTTCGTCAAGGGTCTCATCTTTACGTTTTACTATATATTTCATGTTATTTATACTTGCTTAGGTTGATGGAAAAACTAATTTTTAGGGCATCTAAACCGCTGACGAAATCGCTACTGTCTTGATGAATACTTTTAATATACCAAATCCCCTCGCCGCTGCCTTTAAGTTTATTACCGCTTTCATCAATTAAATATCAGGTTTCTCCTGTATTAGCGATATTTTTAAGCTGGGTTAATTTATGAAATCCTGTGCCAAGTTGTGAATTAACATAAATAAAACCACTTAGAGTCATATCACTGGTAGTTTTTTGGGCTTTAAAAGCCATTTGCGTAAAAGGTTTGCTTGATGTATCATCACCTGAAGGTGCCTCTCAACCGAAGTTAACATCTTGACTTAAACTACTGATGTATACATCTTCTGCATCTAAAGAAAACTGAAAAGAAAAGCCGCCCCGCACACCCTTAAGCAGCAACTGTTTTTTATGATTATTACTTAACATTTAAAAACCTACCATGGATAATTGTTGTTGTTTTTCTAACTCTCGGCTCACCTCTTTTGCTACTTCCATAGGATTGCCTTGGGAGCTGATATTTATGTTATAAACTTGGCTGTTATTGGCAGGCTTTACAGGGCTGTTTAATCCTACTGCTTCTTTAACTGTATTTATAGGATTGCTGATTTTAATATCGCCACCGCCAATTAAGTTTTTAACAAAACCAATGCCTTTTTCTATAATTTTAAAAATCGGGTTATCCGTAATGGTATTTATTAAAAAGTCAAAAACTTCCTTAATAAAGTCTTTAATAAACGTGCCGATTTTTATAAAGTTTTGGAATTTTTCAGTGATACCATTAAATACATCAGCAAAAAAGGTTTTAACACTTTGAAACTTCTCAGCAATGCTACTAAATATGTTAGTAAAAAAATCTCGGACATTTTGGAATTTTTCAACAAGACCGCTAAAAAAATTAGCAAAAAAGTTTTTGACTTTTTCCCAGTTGGCAATTACTAATATAGCAAGAGCTGCGATAGCAGTAATAACAAGGATAATAGGATTGCTAAGCATAACCCTCCCAATAATACTTATAGCTGTTCCAATAAACTTTATGGCGGTGCCAAGTGCCGTAAAAGCAATGCGTAAAAACTCTAAGCCTTTTGTAAAAACACCAATTGCTCCGTTTTTTATTTTAAAAAACAAATAACTTAACTCCTGCAAACTGCCTACAAGAACGAAAAGTGCTACTCTTGCTATTTTGGTAAATAACCCTCCTAACTTATCCATGAGGATAGAAAAAGATCTTATTCCAACAAAATCCAATATGGCAATAGAATTAGCCACATCACCCAAAAGCTGCGAGAATATATCTCAGATACTTTTTTTCTTCGCACTCTCCATAAAAGTATTTAGGCTTGTGTTTAGTTTTTCTATGCTTATATTCAAAATTAATAAGCTACTGTTGAGTTTATTAATACTTTGATTTAAAGGTTCCAGACTCGCAAATTTACTCTGCAAGCCTAAAAAGGTATTATTGTTCATGTTTTTATTCCAGTCTTTCTATTAATAGATTATGCCACATGTGGACATCACTAAGGCTTAGATTCCATAGCTCTGTTGGACTCCAATGAAAGTGCAGAGCTAAATTGGCAAGGGCTTCCTCTATTTGTTCAAAGTATCCGCCCCTTCATCCTCCCCCAGCATTTCCAATACTCCTGCAATTAATTTAGAGAAATCGCGCATGGGCATAATATTAATTGCAGCACTTGATAGGTTGGGTTGCGAAATTCTGGTTAATAAAATTATCCAGTCGCTGGAGTTAGAATCCACTACCAAAGATTTTAACGATAATCCGCGTAAATCACCCGCAGTAGGTTCACGCAAAATTACTTTTGAGGTTTCAGATATTGAACCATCTTCTTTGGTTCCTAAAATTATTGGAGTTTTTAAAATAATTTCTTTTTGCATTGTTTTTTCCTTTTTTAATTAATTTAACCACTACCCCGTCTCCTACGGAGCCACCCCTTCGCCAAGCGAAGGGGAATTTTTACACCCGTTATAACTTAAAGTATGCCTAAGGCTTTTTTAGAACTAACAAGCTGGTCAGTTTCACCAACTTTAAAGGTATTGGTATATGGGTCAATACTTATCAACTCCACATTGTCTTGCTTATAGATATATTGTTGCAGGGCAATTTTTAGCTTGTAAGATGGCACATCGCCTTTTTTGGCAGTTCCCATATCGTATTCGGTAAATACGCCACGCATTTGAATTTCTATGGAATTGCTGGCGTCTAGTCCGCCTTCGCCCTCTTGATAGCCTCTAAAACTTACAAGACTACCGCTGTTATTGTTTAACATCCCCATCAGCAAGAAAATACCTTTAACTTGTTCTGTCATGGTAATGGTGCATTCCATAGGTTCTAACCCCATGGTGATTGGCACATTCATGTAGCCCACACGGTAATCTTCTTTTTTAATGGTAATTTTTGGTAATTCTATTTCGCTGACCTGACCCGCATAGCGTGTGCCATCGATATAAACAGCAAAGTCTTTTAGAATTTTCGGTATTGTGCTTAAGCTCATTATATTCTCCTTATTTAAATAATTCTTCTACATAATTTTGATTCAAAGACGCTCTAAAGGTTAGTCTTTCCACAGGATTAGGTGGCAGTAAATCAAAATCTACAATTAATTGCCCATTTGTATAGCTTTCTAAGGTATTGGCAGAGGAATCAATCCAACAACTACCACCTAAAAGCGCACCACCGGCGATTAAAGTATTGATGTAGGTTTGAATGTTGTTTTGAATATCACTAAATAATTGTTTAGAAAAAGGTCTATCCATTGCCCATTCCATAGATTTTTCAATGGCATCGTAAATGGTATCCACAGTTCTGCGCACAGATATAAAATGCCATTTGTTGTCAGTGCTTGGACTACGATTACCCCAAACTTTGTAAACGCCACTGGAAAATACGATGGTCGCAACGCCGGCTTCATTCATTAGGTTAGAATCACAAGTAGGGTCAGATAAGCCAAAAGAAACAGGGCGAGTTAAACCGGCAACACCTTTTACTTCAGTATTACTAGGGCTTCACCAAAAACCTTTAGTGGCATCATTTTTAGCAAAAATTCCTGCCATTAAAGGCGATGCGCTAAGAGTAGATTCAGTGCTGTTAAAAGATGGTTTATAGGCCGGGTCAATAATCATGGCTCTGGCATTACCTATTTGCGATGCAAAATCTATGGCATCGCTTCTAGTAGTATTAGTGCCATCAATAATTGCCACACCACGTAGTTTTTCTGCCATATCTAATAGAGCAGCTACAATAGCGTTAGGTTTATTATCTTCAGTTGGAATTGAACTGTAATAAGGACAAACCAGTAGTTTCGGTTTGTATTTAGTTTCAGTTTCTGCTAGGGCAAGGGCGTAAACTCCTGTGTATTTAGCCACATCGCCTGCTAAATTTTTAAGAGTTTGCTCCATGTCTAACTGGCTATTGCGAGTGGCATCTGTAGAATCCTCAAGAGCCTCTTCCACACGCACAACCACACATATAGCTGAAGTTTGATTATATACGGAATATAGCGCACTTGGAAGAGTTCCTTCATCACCAAGTTTAAGTGCAATAATATCTTGAATGCTCGTAATTAAAATGGGCTTATTAAGCGGAAAGTTTTCAGCATTGGCAAGTGGAGCAGTCCCCACAATACCGATTACAGATGTGGATGGCGTGGTAATAGTGCGTCCACCGCTATCCACTTCTATAATTTCTATGCCATGTAAAAAATTTGTCATTTTTTCTCCTTTGTTGTTAGTTGTTTTAGTCGTTTTTTAATTACCGTTGTGATGGTAATTAAGGTTATTGAGATAAAATCTCAATTCTGTTCTCCGTCATGCTGTTGAAAAACGGCATCCATTTGCAGTGGATACCGACCTACGTCGGTATGACGGTGTTAAGTTTTTGTTTATGCGGCAAAGCCTTTTACCTCCCATGAAATATTGCCCTCGCTAGTAGCTGAAAATGAGGATACTCTTACACTACTTCCTTCTACTCTAGCGACAATATTTCCATTAGCATTATTTCCACCAGCTCATGTAGCTTGAGTTCTTCCAAGTGGTGTAGAAATATATGCTGGAAATAGAATGCTTTCTTGTCCGGGAGCAACTGAAACTTCTCCCCCTTGTTCTACCCAACCACTTTTATACTTACGATACCAGCCGTAAACCATATTGGTCCCAGTTAAACCAGTTTTAGTTTCAACAACATAGTCTATGTTCTCTAAAATTTCTTCAATTCTATTTACTGAAGATGCAGTAGCAACGGTTTGCTCGGTAATTTTAATATCTACAATTGCGGTATCTAATTGCAGAGTAATGTTAAATTGTAGTTCGGTAATGGCATTACCATCGGTAATAGGGCGATACTGTAGCGGAACCTCGGTAATTACTATTAAATCGCCGTCTTCATCGAAAAGCCCCATTTCTCTAATGTAAAAACCCTCTGTAATAGGTGCAGTAGCGCGCAACACACATTCTATGGTGATGTTGTTGGTATAGGAATACTTATGGGAAATTACATCACGATATTTTTCGTTGATAAGGGATTCCATATCTTCATTGTGTGTTGCGTCCTCTTCTGCACCCGTATCACCACTCATATCCCCAAGGGCAAAGTGGGTGATTTTTAATGGATTATCTGCAGTTGCTCCTGCAATTTTTTCTAATCCTTTTTTTGTTATGATTGTCATTGTTTTTTCCTTTTTTATAGTTAATTTAAATTCCACTACCCCGTCTGCCTGCGGCAACCACCCCTTCTTTTTGAGATGGGAATTTAGAAGATTATGCGGCAAAACCTTTCGCTTCTCATATATACCATGAGGGTTCAGCTGCATTCACATTGAAACTATCAGGGATATTACCATTAACAGCTACAGGTGTCGCCTTGCCATTATGTTTAGCAATAGCAATGGAGTAATACCCTATCATTGGAATTATTAGCGATATAATCGCTGTTGGAGTGGTTGCATTTAACATGCTAAGGTTAGCTATACCTCCTTGCTCCACCCATCCTGATTTATACTTCCGATACCATCCATAGTTGAGGTCTCCTGATAGCAATCCCGTTTTAGTTTCAACAACATAATCTATTTCTCTTAAAGTATGATTGATTACATCTACAGATTCATTAACTCTACTTACAGAATCTACTGTGGCAAAAGTTTTTTGCGGAATTTCTATAACGATATTATCGCTATTAGAAATATTCAACACCACGGAGACGATTCATTCTGTGGTAATGCCGCTTTCTGTGGCGGGACGATATTGTTCAGGAGTATTTGACACCGCAATTAAATCACCACTTTCATCATATATTCCAAGCTCCCTAATATAAAATCCTTCCGTAATAGGCGCATTTGCTCTCAGCACGCATTCTATAGTCGTATTATTGGCATTAGAATATTTATCGTTAATAAAATCGCGATATTTTTCATTCACCAAATTCTCCATGTATTCGCTGGGATTTATAGCCTCGCCACCTCCATCACCCACGGCAAAATGTGTAATAACCAGCGGATTTTCCACAGTTGCTTCGGCTAATTTTTTTAGCCCAACATTTGTAATTAATGTTCCCATTATTCTATCCTTTATATTTACTTATTAAGCTGAACCCAGCCATTACTTTAAAACTACCACTAAAATCAAAATCTTTATTTTCTACTACTTCAGGTAATAGTTCCGTTTCTGTGGCAATGCCATAACTACCGCCAATATAAACATCTGTTTTCAGCGAGCTGGTTTTTCTAAAATTTAACGATAGGGAAAGCCTTTTTACTTCGTCTACCAGCTTATAAATTACTTTATATTGATCTTCACCGTAAATAATTTCACTTTCATGCAAGTTAATTATGGCAGTGCCTTTTTCCAATGCTTCGTCTTGCCATCACTCTACGATAGAGCAATTGATATTCAAAGAACTAAGTGCCTCTTTTAACGCGTATAGCGTGCCTTTGCGTTTATTAACAGTCAGAGCATTTTGGCAGATATTGCGCTTTTGTGCCAAATTTCAGCTACTATCCCACTGATTAACACCCAAATAAAGTGCCAGATACGGCAGTAAATCTTCCCGACATTTTTGCGGATTCCAAAAATTTTTAATGCTATCCACAGGTAGACTTTCAAACTCCCTTAATATACTCTCCATCTCTAACATAAACGGAGTTTTATAAGAGGTGGGTAATAAACTATTCAACACCGTATTCCTCCACATTAATATCTGTGCAATAAGGAGCCTGATGTAGTGAACACTTTATATTTTCTGCGGGCGATAAAATAATAATTTCTTCCACAAAGTCTATATAAGACTTCGCATAAATTCCCGATAAAGCGATAACGCCACCGATACGATGTTCTGCATCCACATAATCTTGCAAGTTAGACTTAATTTCTGCGATAATACTCTGTTTATCTACCACATTAGATGCTTTAAAAATCACCCGTAAATCAATGGCGAATTCTATAATTTCGCAACTATGGACACTGATTAAATCGCCCATGGGACGAAAATCTTCCGCATTAAGTTTTTGATACACTTTTTCTATTAGCTCAGCATTGGCTTCTCCGTTGCCATCATAAGAAAGCACACTAATTTCCACTTCCATGGGTTTTTCTGAGGTGGCTGAAATATCTTTCACCTTATTATCTGCCAATTTGCCATAATAAACATAGGCACTACGAGGACCTGCTACAGAAAACCCCTTAGGAGCCTCTATAATTCTAGCTCGCAAGTCTTCATCTTTTTCTCATACGGCGGGAGTTGGTGGTGTGGTAGTGTTATCAGCAGGATGGATAAGTTTACGTTCTATTCCATACAAGCGACCTAAATTATCAAGGTCGGCATCCGCAGCATAATCTAACATTACTGCTAAAAGAGTATTATTTAGCCGATTTCTTAACATTCCTTCCGTGTAGGAACTAACTTCCAACAAGGCGATGGCAGGGTCGGATGGGATTAAATTGTTATAAGTTTCAGGCAATTTCTCTTGAAGTTTTGCTTTTTTATTATTTAAGATAGTTTCAAAAGACAGTTCTTCAACGGTTTTAGGCAAAGACACGACCGGTTTCTCCATTGTTATAATTAATTGTTATTAAATTTAGGGCATTGTTTTCGGCAGAAATGCTGACATTATCTACCAAAATGCGGCTATCGTTGCTTTGTAAGGCAGATATAACCTCCGCAGATATTTCCATAATAACATTGTTAATTGGTTGCCCTAAAGTTTCACTGATATTTGAACCAAAGTTGCGGTTTAACACCCGCTCACCCTTTGGAGTAAGCAGAATTAAATTGATGCTTTGATTAAGGCTATCAGTTTTTGTTAAACTTTTTCCTGTGTTGATGTTCATTTTATTTTCCTTTTCTTTTGGATAGTTTGATGCACTTTCTATCTAACCACTCCTTAGCTTGGGCATCGCTTAATTTAATTAATTGATTCGGTAGATACGCTTTGCCATCTATCCAACATTCTTTGATTATTTCATAAATTTTTATCATTGCTTTTTCCTTTTATAATTAATATTTGTTTACCCTCTCTAGGCAGTGGATACCGACCTACGTCGGTATGACGGTTCGAGTAATTGGCAGGAGAGGTAGGAATCGAACCCACACTGTCGGTTTTGAAGACCGATGCTCTACCATTGAACTACACTCCTATAACTTTAACTTAGCTTATGCTTCCAGTTGCACTGCCATTAATGGGACCTCCATTTGTAGTAGCTGTTAATTGTGTAATATCCACATCTACCTCCCCGTTTTTAACCTCTTCAAGAACCTTACTTACAATTACGCTTATCAGCTCTATGGTATTTGGTGCATTGTCCTCGGTTAAATCAAATTTTGATTGTAGTTCACTTTTTATTGCATCAATACAATCGCTTTCACTTATTGCCATTCTTTACCTCTTATTTGTTATACATATCGGTATTACTAAACTGTGTGAAATATCACCATTTTTTGCTATTATCACCACTTGGTCGCCAATTTTAGGAATAAAGTATACAATCGCATTGCTACTACTATTTACAAGATACGGCAACTCCGGCGATTCTAAGTTATTTCCTAAATCTACAATCACATAATTATTTTCCGTATTGATTTGCTTAATAACTCCAAAGCGAATCAAATTATTCAGCCTTTCTTCTATCTTAAATATTCTTTTTATTAAATTTATCATCTTAATATTCTTTTAGTTAATTTTTATATATAAAATATACTACAAAAGAATAATATTGTCAAGAGAGCTTTAATAATAATTTAATATTATGTATAAAACAGTAGAGATTTATTGACGATTCTAATTATAAAAATAATATTCTTATAATTAAATTATTAGTTTAATGTATGATAAATAGCGAATCTGCATAATATGGATGGAGATATTGTTTGGCAAGTAAAGAATTTATTTCTATTTTTCCGCATCTTGCTCGCCATAGTGGAAAATGTAGGAATATTCAAGATTATGTGCGAGCATGTTAAGGATAATATAGAAATAAATTCTTTACTTGCCGGACATATTGAAATAGTTGGTGCCCCCAAAGAGAATCGAACTCCCACTCCCGTTCAGGAATCAGATTTTGAGTCTGACGCGTCTACCAGTTCCGCCATAGGGGCATAAAACATTACTGCTAATATAGCATAATTAGAGAAAATGACAATATGTAATTTTATATTTTTAGTATAAATAACTTACTAAAGCTACAACATAGAAAACTAATTTCTGGGTATAAAGAAACCAATTAATAAGTTATCACTATTTACAATTACTCTAACATTATCAGAGATTGCTTCTTTTGGACTTTTACCTTGCAACAACTCTTGCACATTATTACGACTTAGCATAATTAATGATTTTCTTTTTTCTAAGTTATCAATAACACTGAAAGATGTGGATCCATCTTTTTTATTATCGATAGCCACAGAAAGGGTTCTACCATCTTGTCGGCAAAGTTTAATTGCCGTATTCATTTCTACACTAAGAAGTTCTTTAGCAGTGTTTAGTTTTAGATTAGGTTTGCTATATGTTAATAAATACCATTCGTAATTTACAGGTAAATTATTATCATAAATTTTTTCGCAAACTGCAAGCAATGAGCTTATTTGCATCACGAAAAGAACCGATATAATTGATAATAATTTTAAAATATTTTTCATTTTTCCTCATTAATAAGATAACAATTATCTTATTAAGATTAAGTAAAATTATTATCTTTTTCAACTAAAAAATTTTTAATTTTTACTGAATTGGTTGCAATGCGCTTTCACTAGGCGGTAGCACTAGAAAACCCATATAAAGTCTGTTAGATTCCACAAACAGTTTAATACTATCATAAAAACCTACGCGTGGGTCTTCGCCGCGCAATAAAGTTTGGACATTATCACGACCTATGGTTAGGGTAGTTTTTGTATCATCTCTATTATCAATTACACCTATAAGCGTGGCTCCATCTCTCATATTATCTATGGTCATAGTAATGGTTCGTCCATCGGTGCGACAAAACTGTATGGCATTGGTAACGGTAGCACTAAAAAGCTGCTGCGCAGTTCTGTTATCTGAAACTACATACCATTCGTAGTTTGCAGGTAAATTTTCGTTATAGGCTTTATCACAAATCGCAAATAATGAATTTACTTGGAAGCCAAAGAAAACCACAATAACTGCTAATAATTTGAAAACATTCTTCATTTTTACGCCTCTTTATTCTATAATGGGAATCTTAAACTAGATTCCCATTATTTTCAACAGTTAAAAAAATCCACTACCCCGTCTTCTACAAAGACACCCCTTCGCCGGCGAAGGGGATTTTTTTTGGGTTAGAAACTATATTTATAAGATATACCTACGGTATTTTCAAAGTAATCTTTTGATTGTTCTCTTTGGTAGAATACTCCAAATTGCGATTGTTTATAAGTATAACTTGTTCTTACAGTAGGCGTCATAATAAAGCCATCATGACCGTGCGGTTCACCGATTGTATATCCAAAAGGAGTTCCTTCAAAAGTAACCTTTTTAGTTGGAATTCTGTAATGTCTGTAGAAGGCATCACCACCAAGAGCAAACTCTAAGCTACCACCTTGAATATGAAATTCTTTAGATAAATCAAAACCCGCACCACTTTCTGTAATTGTAGTAGTTTGACCCTTTACTTCCATGGCTGAATACGGTCCCCTTTCCATATAACTATCAGTAATTAATAAAGAAGGAGTTACGAATACTCTTGGAGTAAGCATAATATCAAAGGCATCTTTAAATAAGAACTCATAAGAATATTGGGCATCTAATAATATTTCGTTAGTATAAAGCGATGATTTCAATCTTGATTGATCCACATACCGCCCACTAAGCGCATTTGGAATTGGATTAGTGCTGATGAAATAATCTCTGCGAGTATCAAAGTTAGATAAACTATACATTAAAGAAAACTTCAAGATATTATCGGATATTTGATATTTATACATACTACCAACATTGAAGGCTAAAATATCGGAATAATAGTTATAATTATTCATGTTTCCAACAGAGAATCCACCCATCACACCGGCAGATTGTTTATGTTGATTGCCTTCATTGGTAGTATTCCAAAAATTATAACCAAACTGCGCATTATTAGCTTTGTGCATATCACGAGTAGCATTACCACTATCATAACGACCATTAGAATAGTAATACAATGCCCACACATCCTTATCGTCTGATAATGCATTAGCCTTAGAAACTGATAAGGCAGTTGATAAACCATAATGAGCCGATTTCAGGTAGTTATCTCCTGATAGCGGAATCATGCTTGCAAGATTGTTATATAAATCTGTTGGAGTTCTGGAGTAATATTCTAGGTAATCTAAAATTTCTACAGGAACGCCTTGAGCAATTAGTTCGTCTAAATATTTTGCTAAATCTCTAACTCCCGGAGAAACTATGATTTCTTTCTCAGGAATCGTTGGAGGAGTTGTAGGAGGAACTATTGGAGGCTCTCCATCGCAATTAATAATTTCACAAATAGTTGCTGTTCTTGTTACATTAAGTTTAAGCTGATTAGTAGTGGTGTCATAGGCTAGCTCCGTATCCCACCATATAGGACTAAGGCTGGTAATATCTGCAGTCCACCAAGGATTAGGCGCTCTTGTTGTTTCAGAAGGTAAGTTAATAGCAGTATCCGCATTTATTAATAAAAAGTGATTGTCATCATTAACTTTTAATTGCGAAGTATTCACAACTACTGTGGTTAATCCACCCTCAAAGGTGGCAGTATCTACATGTAATGCCGCAAGAGTATCTTCGCCATGAATTGTATTATGCTCATGATTTACTATTAAACTTAAACCACCATCACTAATAGTTAAATCTTTAATATACTTAACGTTATTAAGGGTTATTCTAGTATCAGCATGATCACCCTCTATCATAAGAGAGTTAAGATAATCAACATTATTAACCACTAAAAGACCTTGGTTTAATATAATATTGCCACCATCAAATGTATCATCGGTTCTGGTAATATTGTTAATAGCATGAATAGCTCCGGTGGTATCTTCTTCCAAAATTAAACTACCATTATTAAAAACTAAATTGTTTAAATTAATATTATGAATATGAGTTTCACCACCTTCTATTTGCAGTGTACCGCTTCCTTGAATTGAGGTAATATCTCCATGATCGCCACCCGGAGTGCTGCCGCCTAAAAGTTTTAAAGTAGAATCTGTATTGATACTAACCGCACCTAAGGCAATTAAATTATCTATATCAACATTAGAATTATCAAGCACTAAGTTATTAAGAGAACCTAAATTGTTAATATAGGATGTAGACCCATGAACGATCATTGAATCTAAGTCATTAATTCTTGTAATATTTGAAGTTGTGCCTTCATTAAATACTATGCTAGAAGCATAGTTAATATTTTCAATTTGCGTATCACCGCTAAACTGAATACTGTTAGCACTATTTATATCTGTAATATCGGCATTACCTGCTATAGAAATATCGCCGCTATTAATAATATTAAGAAGTTTAGTGTTTTCACCATTTAGCACAGCATTAGGCATACTGAATCTATTAACATATATACTATCATTAACGATTAAACTTGAGTTTATTCCACCCTCAATAAAGTTAATAGACTGTCCAATGCTACTATCATCATATTTATATTTATTTATTGTAAGACCAGAACCTCTGGTTATGTTAATAGAACCATTTCCTTCTAGATTCTGTATGGTAATATTTGCAGGCTGCTCGGCTCCACCAACCAAAGGTGTAGCCAAAGTTCCTACTGTAAACCAACCACCACGACCACTAACTCCTTGAAAATTCAAGTTTTCAATATTGCCGGAACTTCTAAAGCAATCACTACTAACACACGCTGCAGTTAAATCAACACTCACTTTTCCACTGGTGCCACCTCTATAGGTGATTCTAGCTGTTGGATCTACTACCGTGAAATTTAAGTTTGCAGTTGTGTTATTTGAGGCTGTCAAATCGAATCTAGAATCCGAAATACTTATATTAACAGTAGGAGCAGAGAAATGGGTATTAAAAATAGTTGAAGAGTTTTGTTTTAACGATATTGTGCCACCATTAAATGGCGTTCCGCTGGAAAATATCTGACTGGTGCAATTATCATACCATATTCCATTACCGGCACCCTCACACCCTGCAGCCTTTATCTGCGTTGGTGTAAAAGTAAATGTAGTTAAAAAGCCTATTAAAAACAAACCTATTAAAAGTGTAAATCTAATCTTCATTTATTTATTGCTCCTTGTTAAATGTAAGAAAGTTAGAAACTGTATTTATAAGATGCACCTACGGTGTTTTCAAAGTAATTTCTTGATTGTTCTCTTTGATAAAATACTCCAAATTGTGATTTTTTATAAGTGTAGTTTGTTGCAAATTTAGGGTTTAATACTAAACCATCATAAGTATGAGCTTCTCCCAGTGTGGTTCCAAAAGGAGTTCCTGCAAAAGCAATTTTTCTAACAGGGATTCTATAGTATCTGTAAAAAGCATCGCTACCAACACTGAAATCTAAACTGCCTCCTTGAATATTAAAGCCTTTAGATAAATCAAAACCTACACCGCTTTCAACAATTGGAGCATTCTGTGTTTTAATTTCCATAGCTGAATATGGTCCGTTTTCAGTATATTCAGCAATATGTAGCATGGCAGGAGTCAAGAATACTCTTGGAGTTAAAGCCACACCTTGTAAAGAATCAAAGGTGAGTTTATAACCATATTGCATATCCAGTAAAAATTCGTAGGTGGTAAGGTTTGATTTTAGTCTTGATGTATCCACATCTTCCATCACAAGAGCAGGAGGAATTGGATTAGTGCTAATAAAATAATCCCTAGTTGTATCAAATTTTGATAACCCATACATCATAGAAATATTAATAATATTGTTTTCTATTTGATAGCGATACATACCGCCAACATTAAACGATAATACATCACTACGATAGTTAAAATTATTCATATCACCTATGGAAAAACCACCAATTAAGCCTCCGGTTTGTGTATATTTTTTTTCGTCAGTGGCACTGTCATGCAAGTTATAACCAAACTGCACGGAGTTATATTTATGCAAAGCACGAGGGCTTTCGTTATCATCTTTATAACGACCGTTAGAATAATAATACATTGCCCATAAATCTTTATCTTCAGATAAAGCGTTAGATTTAGAAACAGATAACGCTGTGGATAAACCATAATGTGCAGATTTTAAATAAGTATCTCCGGATAATGGAATCATACTACTTAGGTTGTTATATAGCTCCCTAGGAGTTGTGGAATATACTTCCAACTTATCTAAAATATCTAATGGAATTCCTTGAGCAATTAATCTGTCTAGGTATTTAGCTAAATCTTTGACTTGATTACCACCGTTTCCATTACCATTTCCTCCGTTGCCATTTCCTCCGCCGCCACCACAAACACCAGCAAGCTCCTCAGAAAGAGTGCAGATTCTTTCTACTCGTAATAAAAGCTGATTGGGATTATTAGGATTAGGTATCACAGAAACATCCCAACGTGCAGGGTCAAGAGTAATATAGAACAAATCTTGAT
>JAISPM010000008.1 GCA_031274895.1 Alphaproteobacteria bacterium | reverse complement strand
ATCCCGGAGTTCAAGATATTTTACCACGGGTAAGGCAGCGCAAAATTATGACCTATGGTGTATCGCCGCAGGCAGACTATCGCATAATTAATGTGGAATATACCAGCAGCGGCGTTTCTTTTGATGTGGAATCTAACATTAAAGGTGTGGAAAAACTCAGAAAAGGCTTTTATTTGCCTATGTTTGGCGGACACAATGTATTAAATGCCACAGCAAGCATAGTGGTGGCGGAAAATATCGGTATAACAGAAGAAGTAATTAAAGAGGCACTCAAAGAGTTTAAAGGGGTTAAGCGCAGATTCACCAATATCGGCTCCATTGGCGAAAGTGTGTTTATTGACGATTACGCCCACCATCCATCGGAAATTGAGGCGGTAATTAATGCCTCTAACAAGCTAAGAAAAGAAGATACAAAAATAATTTCCGTGGTGCAACCGCATCGTTTTACACGTCTGCGCGATCATTTTGAAAACTTTTGCAAGTGTTTTAATGGTTCAGATTTTGTCATAATTTTAGATGTGTATAGGGCAGGCGAAGAGCCAATTGAAGGTTATAATGCTGAAAAATTAGTGGAAGGCATTCAAAATTATGGTCATAAAAATGTGATTTATTTAGCTGAAGAAGACCTCTCTGCCAAAATTGAAGAACTACTGGCAAGCAATAAAATAGAAATGGTTTTATTTATGGGTGCAGGAGATATTACCAATATTGCCCAACGCACCTTTAATAAAATAAGCAGTAAATAAAATATGCAAGATATAAGAGGGGTTTGGAAAGAAAACTATCCGCTTAAAAATTTAAATTGGTTTAAAGTAGGCGGTAATGCGGAATATTTTTTTGCACCGACCGATGTTGCAGATTTAGTTTTTTTTCTAAAGAATCGCCCAATGGATTTGCCTATCACAGTTTTAGGTGCAGGTTCTAATGTTTTGGTTAGCGATAATGGCGTGCGCGGCGTAGTTGTGCGTCTTAATAACCTTGATAATTGCTATGTCATGGAAGGCGGCAAAATTTTTGCTGAAGCGGGCGCACTGAATATGAGTGTTTCTAATTTAGCTTTGCGAAACAATCAGGGAGGTTTTGAATTTCTTTCAGGAATCCCGGGCAGTATCGGCGGAGCCATTACCATGAATGCCGGTAGTTTTGGGCGAGAATTTTGTGATGTTTGTGTATCGGTTTCTGCGCTTACCTTAAATGGTGAAATGCTTAATTTATCGGTGCAGGACATGGGTTTTACTTATCGTAAAAATGGAATTAGTGAGCCATTAATTTTTATTTCAGCTACTATGCAGGGATTTAGCGATACTGCTGAAAACATTAAATCTAAAATGGACGATATTAAAACCAAAAGAGAAGAGACTCAGCCGAAAAAAGTATTAACAGGAGGCTCCACTTTTGCTAACCCTGCCTCGCACAAGGCATGGGAGCTTATAGACAAAGTAGGGCTAAGGGGTTATAAAATCGGCGATGCCGGATATTCTGACAAACACTGCAATTTTATTATCAATTATGGTAATGCTACTGCCGCAGATATAGAGCAGTTAATTTTGGAAGCGCAAAAGAGGGTTTTCAAAGAATTTGGAATTGAACTGCATTCGGAAATTAAGTTTATTAAATAAAGGTAAAAAATGCAAAAAGTAGTAGTATTAATGGGTGGAATTTCCAGCGAAAAGGAAATTTCTTTAAAAACAGGGCAGGCAATTTATGAAGCCCTTGAGAGCAGCCAAGATTTTTCCGTGGAAAAGTATGTTTTAACCGAAGATATTTTCGCTTTCATAAACTTTTTAAACAACAACCAAGGCATTATTATTTTTAATGCCTTACACGGTAAATTTGGTGAAGATGGACGCATTCAGGCAGTGCTGGATTTAATGAAAATCCCTTATACCCACAGTGGTGTATTAACATCTGCAGTAGCTATGAATAAAATTCTTACTAAAGAGATTGCTAAAAGTATTGGAATCCCAACTGCAAAACACCAAGCATTTAATCCTAAAAACTTTAAAGCTAGTGATATTAATATCAGTTATCCGTTGGTAGTTAAGCCGATTGATGAGGGTTCAAGTGTCGGGATTTATTTAGTTAATAATCAGGCAGAACTTGAAATATCTTTAAACCAAATGCAAAATTTCTCAAAAGTAATGATTGAGGAGTATATTTCAGGGGTTGAGCTTACGGTTGGTGTGTTAAACGATTCGCCGATTGCCATTACCGAAATTGTTCCTATAAATGCTTTTTATGATTACGAATCTAAATATGCCGCAGGAGGATCTAAGCACATTATTCCTGCGAATTTACCAAGCGATATTACCGAAAAAATTAAACAATATGCGCGTATCTTGTGTAATACTATAGGATGTCGCGGAGCCGCACGGGTGGATTTTATTTACAATAAAAATACCAACACTCCATACCTGCTGGAGCTTAACAATCAACCGGGCATGACAGCTACATCACTTCTGCCCGAACAAGCGCAGTATTTAGGAATTAGTTTTGCTGAATTGTGCGCAAAATTAATTAGTTTAGCTAGGTATGATGATTAATAATTTATTTATCATTTTATGCCATACTTTTTCAAAAGTATATTTTTAGGATATTTTTATTCAAGTGAAGATAACATATAGTAAACTCCAATCCCTGTTAGTTATTATCTTTAGTATTCTTATTATTACTTTCAGTCTAACTTTGTCAGTTAAGGTCTATAACTTTGTTAGAGTTATACCTGTTAATAATATCATTATTAACGGAGCCTCGAGTGAGGTTAAGGCTGAACTTATGGAAAGCCTGTCTTTCATGCAGGGGCAGCGCGTGATGAGTATTAATTTAGAAAATCTCCAAGATTATTTAAATTCTCTACCATGGATTTACAGAGCTTCTGCCGGTAGGAATCTTAGTGGCGAAATTATTATTAGTGTTATAGAAATTAATCCGTATTTTTTGTGGCTGAATGATGAGAATAACTATAAAGTTATTGATGCCGAAGATAATATCACTAACGTCAAACTCAATTTTCCGCTGGAAGACCTAATTACCATAGAAAAAGGAAGCACCGCCTTAGAAAACTCTCATAAATTAAGGTTTTTAATTTATAGCGATATGGATATGCTAAAAGAGATAAAATCTTTACGCTACAACGGCTACCGTTGGGATATTATTTTTAAAAACGGTTTAACTTTGCGTCTGCCCGAAAATGATATGACAAAGGCTTATGAAACGTTTTTAAGCCTCAATAAAAAATATAATTTTTTAGATAAAAACCTAGAATACATAGACGCTACTCCTGTTAATAAACTATTTATTAAGCCAAACGGAGGTTAGAACGCAATGCTGACCGCCCTAAAAAATATTAAAAAGAATCTTACCTCCAACGTAATAGGTGTTATTAATATTACAGATGTCCGCACTTTTTGCTTAATTTATCGGGTTTATGAAAATGAAGAACCAAAACTCTTAAGCATTGAATCCACATGGACACGAGGTTTTGAAAAAGGTGCAGTGGTAGATTTAAATAAAGCACTGGATTGTTTATCTGTCGTGCTGCAGTTGGCAGAAAAAGCTGCCCATACCAGAATTTTAGAGGTTATTGTTTCCGCTCCCCTAGATAAAACTGCCACCCTCAACTATCCTTTTATGAAAACCTTTAAGCGTGAAATTACACCTGAAGATATAGAAGAGTTGAAAGATAGCAACACCTACGCATCTACCTTAAATAATAATGAAATAATTATCAGCGTTTGTCATAATGATATTTTTTTAGATGGCAAAAAAGTAGAAAATCCTGAGGGCATGTATGCCGATAAACTATCTGCCGATATTACTATCGTTAAATGCTTTGAGCCGTATATCATTAATTTACTGAATTTATTTGAGCATTTATCGGTTAATTTGGTGTCCATTGTGCATACTCCTACAGCACTGCCTTATTTTTTGGATGTTGAATCTCCTAATGCCGCTATGTTCGTAAATATTGACGCTAACACCACCAACATTAGTATTGCCAATACATCTAAGGTTTATGTTAAAGAAATCAAAGGTGGGATTAATAATATTTTATCTCAAGCCCTAAAAAATGTTGGGGTCAGCGGCAATGTTTTAAGCGAGAAAGAAATTTACGATATCTATTTCCATAGAATTAAAGATAAAACCTTGCGCTTTAATTTTGCGGCTAAGGAGGTAGATGTTTCGGTGGCTGCCATAAATAATGAATTGAATAAAGTGATTACTTCTTTTTTTGAATTAATAATGCTAGAATGTAAACATATAAATATGAATAATGTGGTTAATATTAGTATTATCGGTGAATGCTCTAATCTGCTTAAGTTAAATACGCGATTTGAAGAGCAAATGAATGCGAATTTGCAGCTGATTAATAAATTGCAGGATGAAGATATTATATTACATAAACCACTGGAAAGTGTTGCGCCATTAAGTATTATGAAATATTATACTAAAAATAAAACAGCAGCAAAAACACAAAAGGTGCTGGCGAAAAAACTAAAGGACTTACTATATTAGGAGGAGTTTGTCGTGATTAAAAAATTTACATCAATTGAAGAAGTGAATAACATCGTAGATGAAGATGTATTTAAACCGAAAATTACGGTAATTGGTGTTGGCGGCGCAGGAACTAATGCGGTTAATAACATGATTAATATGGATTTACAAGGCGTTAAATTCATAGTTATTAATACAGATTCGCAATCATTAGACAAATCTGTTTGTGCTAATAAAATTCAAATCGGACCAAAAGTAACCAAAGGACTTGGTGCAGGGTCGCGTCCTGAAATTGGTATGGCAGCGGCAGAAGAATCTGCGGAAGATATTAAACGCGCCCTCGAAGGCACCAATATGCTGTTTATTACCTGTGGTATGGGCGGTGGCACAGGCACAGGAGCCTCGCAGGTTATTGCCAAAATCGCTAAAGATATGGGAATTTTAACAGTAGCATTTATTACCAAACCTTTTGAGTTTGAAGGGTCGCAACGCTTAGATATTTCGCTTTTGGGCGTAAGTGAGTTAGAAAAAGTTGTCGATGCCTTAGTGGTAATTTCTAACCAAAATTTATTTCGGGTAATTGAACCGAATACCAGCATGTTAAGTGCTTTCAGAGTTACCGACAGCGTTTTATATTCGGGCGTTAAAGCTATAACCGATTTGCTGATTTCCAGTGGACTTGTAAATTTAGATTTTAACGATATTCGTTCGGTAATAGAAAATACAGGTCGCACCATGATAGGTGCAGCTGAAGCCAGCGGAGTTGATAGAGCCGAGATTGTTGCTAAAGCGGCGATATTGAATCCACTACTTGAAGAAGTAAGTATTCGCGGAGCTAAGCGCGCGCTTATTAACATTACGGGCGGCGAAGATATGACGCTTTTTGAGATTGACGCTATTATCAATCTTATTAAAATGGAGCTGTCGGAAGAGGCATTTATTAACTTCGGCACCGTATACGATGAAGATATGAACGATAAAATTCGAGTTTCCATTGTGGCAACAGGCTTGGATACGAACTTTAAGCCATCGCAAGTTAGACCTGCACGAGCTGAACCTGTTCGGCACATTCCTCAAGTGGAAGCAGAAGAAGAGGTAATAGAAAAAGCTCCAAGGGTTGCCAGAGTAAGAGTAGCGGCACCGAGAGAAAGAATAAAAGAAGAAAGAGAACCTTTAGAAAAGCCTGTGGAAGCTGTTGAAAAAAAGAAAGTTGCAGCAGTGGCGGCTGTTGAGAGTGAAGTAGAAACTGTTTCGACCTATCAAAAATCCGTAGCGTTTTTTAATAATACCGCAGATGAAGAAGAGATTGAGGAAGAAGACTTCGCAGAAGACGAAGAAGATTCTACCTTTGAAGAACGTATTAAGCAAGAATCTGCTGAAGATGCTGCCTATGCTAAAGTAAAGGCAGAAAAACAAGCCTTTAAAAACGAAGAATTTTTCGAAGAAAACGAAGAAGTTGGGCTTTTTGAACTGATTGCTAAAAAAAATAAGCATGAAGAAGAAGCTAAAAAAAGAAATATTGCCAACGAAGAAGAATTATTACAGATAAAAAATCGTGATAAATTCGTGCAAAAAAATTCCCCTAAAGAAGAAAACTCCTTCTTTGATTTACCATCTTTTTTAAAGAAGAAAAAGTAAACCACAAAAAATTCATCCTGCATTAAAAATCCACTCTAAAACCCTATATTAGACTAATATAGGGTAAAAATTCTTGACGGAATTTTTACAAATAAAACTTAGTTATATATTTTATAATAGGTGGTAAAATTTTTGTCGTTAAAGTTTAATATATTTTTTATTATATTCTTTTTGCTATCTTTGAGCTTAAATGCAATTGAATATAAAATATACAAAGGCGATGGAAAATTAGAGACCATAGGGAAAAGTAATGAATACAAAACCAATCCCTATAATAACGAATCAAAAAATTCTTTGGTTATAGGTGGTGGTATTATTAATAGTCAATACTCCAACATTAAAGAATCCACCAACAATGAATTAGATAATTTTAAAATAAACAAAAACGTTAGTGTTGCGTATTTAAGAAAATTGCCGATTCTAAATAATAAATTATCTATTGGTATTGAATTTGGAATATTTAATACCGCTAAAACTACTATAAATAATGAATCCTTTGATTCTAAATCGGCTAATCAACAAAGACCTCAACCTAAGTATAGTGTAGATACTAACAATCTTTGCAACTATTTAAATAGTGGTAGCAACAGTGCCTTGAAAACTCTGTGTGATAATAATAGTGGTAACATTACCACCTGTCAAATTATCAACAAAGGAGGTTATAGTTTTGCCTGTGGTAGTGGTGGTATGGGAATTATTATAGATAGCTCTATATGCTCGGTTCCCGCTTATGGTTCAATGTTTTGTAATGGAGGTAGTGTTCCGACGAATACACAAGGTTTGTGTAGCCATTTAATGAATAATGCTTTTGGAGCAGATGCAAGATATTTTCAAGGCGTAATGACCAGTAATCGCTGTGAATTTAAGCCTATAATGACGCCCAATCCACCAAACCCTCCAACCGAGAATGAGGTATGTCAACTGTATCCCCATTTATGCACTCCTCCATCCATTGACGAGGTATGCACAATATATCCCAGTTTATGCGAAGGAACAAATCCACCTTCAATAGATGAAGTCTGCGGGCTATTTCCTACCTTATGCGTGCCACCATCTATGGATGAGATATGTAGTTTATATCCTAGTTTGTGCGAAGATGGACATCCGCCATCCATAGAGGAATTTTGTAATCTATATCCGGATTTATGTGCAAGCGGTGGAGGCGGCGGAAATAATAATCGCACCAGTATAAATTCCAATTCCTACACCGCCATGTTCTTAGTTAATTATGAACTTTTTAGGGCAAAGTATGTAGGATTATCTATAGAATGTGGGCTTGGTGCAATCTATAGAGATATGAAGTTGCGAGGCGCAGTTAATGGAAGTGGTCAGTCGGTGGCTTTAGCGGGTAAAACGGGAGCTGTAGGTAGTTATTATCTTACCAATTCTCTTGCCATAGGCGCAGGCGTTCACTATGTTTATATGGGTGATAGCCAATTTAAAAATTTAAGTGGCTATGATTTTACAATAAAAAGCTCAGCTAATATTAATTATAGTTTGCAATTAAGATATATATTTTAATTAAATACATTTTACGTTATAATATGAGAAATACTTAAAAGGTCAGAAATGAAAAATGCAGCTTTAAAAAAGATTCCTAAAAAGACTACTAATCTTAAAATTATAGAGGAAGAAACTTATCTTAAAGAATTAGGACCACTCCAAGATTGGCAGATTGCTAGAATTAGAAGAGGTATAAAAGATATTGAAGAGGGTAGAGGTATATCTGAAGAAGAGATGGATGCTCTATTTGATAAATATATGAATGAATAAATCCATGAAAATTATTCATACTCCGGATTTTGACTTGGATATTATAGAAATAAAAAATTATTTAAAAGAAAATCACCCTACTTATATAAAATCTACTTTATTACAAATAAAGCAAAAAACCAAAGATTTAGCTAAGAATCCTTATATGGGTAGAATTGGTCGAGACATGGGAACACGTGAGGTAGTTTTTACTAAATTACCTTATGTTATTATTTATAAAATTAAAGAAAATGAGTTGCATATTTTAGATATTTTCCACACCTCTCGCAATTATCCACTGCAATAAAAAAATCCCCTCTTTAAAGAGGGGATTTTAGTTTTTACTTACTTATAAACAATCTCTAAAATTTCCCACGATTTGGTAGTTTTTGGTGTGGTGTTATCTATCACATCGCCCTTAGATTTTCCAATGAGTGATTTTCCCAGTGGTGAAGTGTAAGAAATCAAGCCTTTTTCTAAGTTAGCCTCAAACTCACCAACGATTTGATAGGTTCTTTTATCGCCCTCATCTAAGTCTTCCAAAATTACCGTGGCACCGAACATTACTTTTTCGCTTACAATGTTCGTCGGGTCAATTACATCTGCCCGACTTATTAAATCGTCTAAATCTTTGATTCTACCCTCAATAAAAGCCTGTTGTTCGCGGGCGGCATGATATTCGGCATTTTCCGATAAATCACCTAAATCACGTGCCGATGAAATAGCTTTAATAACGCTGGGACGGTCTTCGTTTTTTAACTTATTTCTTTCAAGTTCTAAAGACTTCAGCCCGGTTAATGTAATTGGGTATTTTTGCATTTTTCTTATTCCTCGCCAAACAGCTATATTTTTTATTATGGATTACACATTATAAGCACAAAAAATTTATATATCAAAAGAATTGATATATAAAGAAATTATATGCTATAATAAATTGTTATAGAAGTATAAAATATTTAAAGGTTTTAGTCAATGATTAAAGAAAACATTAAAAATGAAATGGTTGTGGCTATGAAAGCGCAGGAAAAAGCACGCCTTAGCACCATCCGTCTTATCTTAGCTAAAATTAAAGATAAAGAAATAGAAATGCGAAGTGAGGTTGCCGCTGAGCTGAACGATAATGCGATTTTAACTCTTATGCAACAAATGATTAAGCAGCGCATGGACAGCATTACTGAATACACCAAGGCGGTGCGGTTAGATTTAGCCCAAAAGGAAGAGGAAGAAATTGCGGTTATAAAATCGTTCATGCCAACTCCGCTGTCTATGCAAGAAACCGAAGCCGCTATTAAGTCTGCTATCGCAGAGATTAAAGCTGAAAGTGTTAAAGATACGGGCAAAGTGGTTAATTATCTTAAGGAAAAATATGCGGGACGCATGGATATGGGAACTGTATCTGCCAAAATTAAAGAGTTGTTATCTTAAGAACCACCAATGCAAGATTTTTTAAATCAACTGCGCGATGCCATTTCCATTGTAGATGTGGTGCAGGAAAAAGTATCTCTCACCAAAAAGGGCAGAGAATATATGGGGTTGTGTCCTTTCCACGGTGAAAAGACTCCCTCTTTTTATGTCAATCCGCAAAAGGGATTCTACTACTGTTTCGGTTGTGGTGCTAAGGGCAATATTTTTACTTTCTATCAAGAAATTTATGGTATGAGCTTTGCGGAAGCTCTAAAAGCCTTGGCAGATAAAGCCGGTCTTATTATTCCTAAAAAAATAAATTTAGCAGAAGCCTTCAAGGAAGATACCCGCAAGAAAATGCTAATTGGTATATCTACCACGGCAAGGGATTATTATACCAAAAATCTGTTTAGTGAAAGTGGCAAAAAAGCACTGGATTACTTAAAAAAACGGGGGCTTAGCCTAGATACCATCAAGCAATTTAACTTAGGATTTAGCCTAAACGATAGCCATAACCTATGGGAAGCCCTAGAAAAAGATGGTATTCATGATGAAGATATCCTTGAGCTTGGTTTAAAAAACCACAACCAAAAAGGTGAACTCTACGATTTTTTTAGAAATCGCGTGATTTTTCCTATTGCAGATAACCTAGGCAAGTGCATAGCCTTTGGTGGGCGCGGTATGGGTGATGAAATACCTAAGTATTTAAATTCTAAGGAAAGCTATATTTTCCATAAGAAAAATACTTTATATAATTTGCATTTGGCTTTGCAAAACCTAAAAAATGACCATTTAATTATGGTTGAGGGTTATATGGATGTTATTGCTCTTTATAATGGAGGCTTTAAAACTTCGGTGGCAGGGCTTGGAACCTCTATCACCGAGGAGCATTTAAAAACTATTAATAAATATGATACATCGCCGATTTTTTGTTTAGATGGCGATGTTGCAGGTTTAAAAGCTACGGCACGGGTTATAGATTTGTATCTTAATATTCTGGAAGTAGGGATGAATCCGCGTTTTGTTCTATTAGAAAACGGTGAAGACCCTGATAGTTATATTCTAAAAAACGGCAAGGAGAAATTCCAAGAAGAATTAGAGAAATCTCAGAGTTTATCGCAAACCCTATGGTTTTTTGCTACCACAAATAAAGATTTATCATTGCCCGAAGTGGCAATGGCATCTTTAAAAGAATTGCAGGAAAGTGTTCATAAAATAAAAGACAGGCAGCTGCGCGAGCGATTTTTAACCTTTTTTAAAAATAAAATTTATAGCTATGGCGAAATTGATAATTCCATACTATATAAGAATCAATCACAGGAGCAAATATACACCACACCTTCGTTGGATTATAACACCCAAAGAGATGCTATTTTAATAGCTTGTGTTTTGTGCTATCCTGAAATATTGGACAATGTTGAAGAAAGACTGGGCTTGGCGCAGTTTAATGATTCTACTCTTAATAAACTGAAAGATGTTCTTTTGGCAAATATTAATGGTGATACTAGGTCTGCTATAGAGAGTATGCCGAATGAGTGCAACTACGTATGGAATTTAGCGGCAGTAAAATTAAAATTACCAAGTATAATCAGCAGCACCGCTGCCGAGGGTATTTTTAATGAAAGTTATAATTTAATATTAATAGAAAATTTATTACAAGAAGAACAACATACTATTACTAAAATTAAGCAATTGGGTGAACAACTGCAACATGCAGATAGTGATAAAGAACATGTGGCGCATAAAATCCAAATTTTTATGCAACAAAAAATAGAAATTTCTAAACAGATTGATACTTTGAAAAAAGGAAAAATTGATGGCTAAAGAAAAAAATACCAAAACGGCTGCTATTAAAAACAATAAAAAATCTACTGAAACGCCAAAAAAAGCAGGGAAAGGGGCGACTGCCTCTAAATCTGCCACCAAAAAAGCGACTAAATCTGCTAAAGACTTAAGTCCTAAAAAAGACAAAGTCGTTGCTAAAAAGCCTGTTGCGGCTGTGGAAAAAGCTGAGTTCATAGAAAAAGTTGCGAAAATTTCCAAGCAAAAAGGCTATGTAACTTACGATGATATTAATAATTCCTTAGCTGAAAATAAAATCAGCGATATTGATATGGAAGATACTCTTAATATCATCACCGATATGAATATTGATATTTCTGAAAAAGCCTACGATGAATACGAAGGCGGCGAATTTATTCAACCCGTTGCCGAAAAAGAAAAAACCGAAGAGGTTGAAATAACTTACTCTCGGACAGATAACCCTGTAAAATTATACTATAAAGATATTACCTCTATCTCTAAGCGGCTTACCAAAGAGGGCGAAATCGCCATTGCTAAACGTATAGAAGCAGGACGCAACCTAGTAATGGAAGGCATTTGTGAAGATCCGCTAACCTACGAATTCATTAAAGATTGGCATACTAAGTATGAGGCGGAATCAGCTTTTATTAGAAATCTTATAGATTGGCAGTTATTTTGGCATGATAACGAAGATTCTTTCGGTAAAATTGAAGATATTAAAGAAGAACTTTCTAAAAAATTTCGGGAAAGTATAGCTGAACATGCTGAGATTGACATGGAAGCTGATGGTGAAAAAGAAATTGAGTCTGAGGTTGAAGGTGAGCCTGAAGATATTTTGGAGGGAGAAGATTCCTTAGAAGATACTGATAATCCTCCGGAGGTTAGTCTTTCTTTAATTGAGGCGTATATTCAGCCGAAATTCATGGAAATTATGAAAAAACTTTTGGAAACACATGAAAAAATCCAAGAGGAACAAAAAAAACTTATGGATTCCTATTTAAAAACAGGAATTTTAGATAATGCACCCAAGGTAGATAAACTTTTAAGCAAACGTCGTGAGCTTTTGAAAAAAATATTTTTAAATTCTAATACTATTAATAAAATTATTAATAAAACCCGTGTTGAATATAAAGATATTATTTCCAATGAAAATAAAATCCTGAAACTTTTAATGGAAACCAATATTAAAAGGGAAGAAGCACAAGAGTTAATTCCTATAATGTTGCTTAATGGGGGGCTTGAAATTGCTGCGAAAAAACGTCCGCAGGTGGTTAAAATTATTACCAATTACGGCGAATTTTTAGAAAAATATTTAGCAGAAATTAAAAAAACTGTTTTCAATTATAATATTGATATTAACAGATTTAAAAACATCGTGCGAATCATTGAAAAGGGCGAAAAGCATAAAAATATCGCCAAGCAAGAAATGATTGAGGGCAACCTGCGCCTTGTGATTTCCATCGCCAATAAATATTTTAATCGTGGTTTGCAACGCTCAGATTTAATCCAAGAGGGCAATATCGGCTTAATGCGGGCGGTGCATAAGTTTGATTACAAAAGAGGGCATAAGTTTTCTACCTATGCCACTTGGTGGATTCGCCAGTCTATAACACGTGCCATTGCCGACCAAAGCCGCACCATTAGAATTCCTGTGCATATGATTGAAACCATCAATAAAGTGGTGAAAACATCTAATCAGTTAGCGCAAGATTTTGGTAAAGAAGCGATTCCTGAAGAAATTGCCGATAAGCTAAATTTATCGGTGGATAAGGTTCGTAAAGTGTTGCGTATCGCTAAAGAGCCGGTAAGCCTTGAAACTCCTGTGAGTGATGACGATAGCTTTTTGGGAGATTTTTTGGAAGACAAAAAAGCCGTGCAACCAATTGATATGGCGATACATTCCGACCTTAAACGGTCTATTAATCAGATTCTTTCTACGCTTACACCAAGGGAAGAAAGGGTGCTGCGTATGCGCTTCGGCTTAGGAACTAATTCCGATAATACACTGGAAGAAGTAGGTAAACAGTTCACCGTAACCCGCGAACGTATCCGCCAAATAGAGGCTAAAGCCCTGAGAAAGCTAAAACACCCAAGCCGCTCAAGGAAGTTGAAAAGTTTCTTGGATTTTTAATGTAAAAATTAGCCATTTTGATTTTATATGCAAGATTTTTCCTCCTTATGTATTAAAATACACTGCGAAGAAAAAATCTTACATATAAATCTCAAACTATCTAATTTTTTATTCTTTGCACACAATCCTAATGAACCAATGAAATAAGTCTTTTAGGCGCATTGCGAATCTTTGATTTTTCATATCGTATCAAGCATTTATAGCTAAGCCTAAAAGACTTATTTCATTGGTTTTTAGATTTTCACCTTTTCTACTTGCTAATTTTACAAAAAGTAGTTATACTTATTGTTGTTCTAGATGGGTTTGTAGCTCAGTTGGTTAGAGCTCCCCGCTCATAACGGGGCGGTCGTAGGTTCGAGTCCTACCGGACCCACCATCTTTTATCCATTTATTTCCGCCTGCACCTTTTTAGTAAGCGATGAAAGAACAATGGTATAGGCTTCTGTAATCATTTTTTCAAGTAAGTCTCGTGGGATGTCGTTATCTAGAAATACCGAATTCCAATGAACTTTGTTCATATAATATCCGGGGATTATTTTGTCTGTATATTTTTGCCGTAAAACCTCTCCATGTTCCGGTGCTAGTTTTAATGTAATGATAGGTCGCCCATCTTTGTAGGAGGTAATCATGGCAAACATTTTGCCACCAATGTTATAACAGTCTGCTTGCCAATCGGGTTGATAATTTTTGATGGCTCCTTTTTGCGATAAACAAAACTCATCCAGCCATGGGTAATTATTTTTCATTTTATTCCTCTTTTTTTTAATTTTTTATTGCTAATATTCTGACATATTAAATCTTCCTTTACAATAGCTATGTTTATAATCTAAAATACCATAAACCACATAATTAAGGACAAAAATGGATTTTAATTTCAAGCAAGAGTTGAATCGCAAACTTATTCATCTTAGTTCAAGCATTTATCCGATTGCATACTTGTTTTTAAGTAAGCCTGTTATGATTACCATAATTGCTGTCCTGTTTGTAGCAATTCTGTTTTGGGATATTGCACGCTTAAAAAAAATCAATCTTAAAATTATCACCATGTTCAGCGGTTTTGTGCGGGAGAAGGAATCTGCGAAGCTAACGGGTGCAACATACTTTTTAGCAGCAATTTTATTGGTGATTGTGCTGTTTCCTAAGGATATTGCCATAATTAGCATGTTTGTATTAATTTTTTGCGATACTGCAGCCGCACTTTTTGGTAAAGCCTTTGGTAAAACTAAAATTAAAGGCACGAATAAGTCTTTGGTTGGATTTATCGCATTTATTGCAGTAGGATTTATTATTATGATAATTTATCTTAACACCGGTGAGTTTTTTATTAATCCTAGGTTTAATAATATTGTTGATATATCTGCATATTTATTAGTTTTTATCCCTGTAATTATTGCCGGGTTGGTAGAATTATATTCCGATAAGATTCGTATTGATGATAACTTTTCCATTACCTTGACTATAGCTATTTGTTTATATATTTTGCTATAAGTCCATGAAAAAAAGATACCTGTCTGCACCATTTTATGTGCTGTATTTCTCCATATTTCTAGTGCTGTTTTATGCCTTGCCTGCGCTTAGCCTAAAATATCATACAAATATTGCGGGTGGATTTTCAGCTTATCAAACCTCTATCCATATTATAGGAGAGTTATTGCTGGCAATAGTAATTACTACGACAGCCTTATATTTGTTCTCGTTCTCAAGTATATTACTAAAAATTATGGTGGTATTTTTTATTACCGCCTCCACGATTTTTTCTTACTACGTGTGGCAAAATCATATCGGTATTGACGAGTTTTTTATCGCCACCCTTTTTGAGGTGCCGCTGCATGATGCCGGCGAGGCTATATCGTGGGGCGTATTCATTTACTTTTTTATTTTAGGATTAATCCCAATTTATTTTTGGGTATTTGTGGTAAAAATCAGATACCATGGTCGTCATTTTTTTACTAAGGTGTTTAAATATTTAATTTCCTTAGTGCTGACTGCCGCCATTTTAGGTAGCCTTCTGCTGACCTCTTATTTACTTAATAAAGATATGGGATGGTTCGAGCGTAATCATTACAAAATGAGGTCTGCCCTAAGTGTTTACATGCCGCTAAACTATGTGGCAGGATTGTATCAGTATTTGTTCCAACTGCGTCCAAGCACGCAATATAACAGCGTGAATATTGCCGAAAAATATCCTTTTAGCTTTTATGACGATAAATTTAAAAATGATAATTATACTGTGATTCTAGTGCTTGGAGAATCTAGTCGTGCCGCCAATCAACAACTTAACGGCTATGCTCGGCAGACTAATCCTAACTTGGTGGGTGAGGAAAATCTTATTAATTTTAGCGATATGACCTCTTGCAATACCTATACCGTCTACAGTGTAAACTGCATGCTGAGCCGTAAAGTTAGAGTAGATTTTCAGCTGAATACTGAAGAGAGTAATTTAATAAGTGCTTTTAAGGCGTTAGGATTCAAAACCTATTATTTTTCCACGCAACCGCTTTATAACGAAACATCACTTTCGTATTTTTTAGCGAAAGATGCGGATGTGAAAGTGTTTGCGAATCAGGTGCGCTTAAGTGTGCCATCTAACAGCAATATTTACGACGAATATCTGCTGGATTTTGTGAAAGATATTCCGCAGGATAACCAAAAAAAGTTAATTATTTTGCATTTAATGACCTCGCATACGCCTTATAATTTAAGGTATCCGAAGCAATTTGAAGTCTTTAAGCCGAATACAGTAGTAGATGAATACGATAATAGCTTAGTTTATACCGATTATGTTTTGCATAAATTGCTGAATATTTATCGCGATGAAAAAGCCTTTGTTTTCTTTGCTTCCGACCATGGCGAAAGTTTAGGCGAAAACGGCATTTATTTGCATGCCTCGGCGTTTGATACAGCTCCCCGTGAGCAAACCCATGTATTTTCCTTTGTGTGGGCATCACAGGCTATGAAAAATATGATGGGCGATAAATTTAATAACATTAAAACTAAAAAGGATTTGCCGCTATCCCACGATAACCTATTCCCAAGCATGTTTGATTGCATGGGAATAGAATCTTCAATTGTGGATAAGTCGTTGAGTTTATGTTATTCACCTATTAGCGAATAAAAAACATAATCCAGCCATGGTAAAAGGGCTTTTATATCCGCAGTATCTATCGTAGTTCCGCCCCAAAGCCTTATACCTAAGGGAGCTTTTTTATACGACTTTATATCGTAAGCGATATTATTTTCGTTCAAATAGCCAAAAAACTTAGCCATGAATGCTTTTTGTTCTTCAGAACTCATAGCTAAATAGCGACTGTCAGTAATTTTTAAACACAGGGCAAAATATGACTGATTTTCTATATTTTCACATAAAAAATCTACCCAAGGGGATAATTTAACCCATTCTCTAACAGCAGTAAAATTATCAAGCCCTCTTTGATAGCAAAATTCGCGACCACCTTGGGATTCTATCCAATCCATGCCATACATATAATCTATGACGCATAATAGAGAAGGCGTATTGATAGGGCTGCCATCAAGCACATCATATTTCAGGTTGCCCTCGTAATCCTTTAAACGATACAACTGTGGAATTGCCCTATTCGGTGTGAATTCTTCCAAACGCTGAACTGCGCGTGGTGATAGCACCAGCATGCCATGTTGTGCTTCGCCACCAACCATTTTTTGCCAAGAAAAGCTCAGCACATCTATTTTATCCCAAGGAATTTCCTTAGATAGCACGAATGATGTGGAATCTGCAATAATTAAACCCTTTCTATCATTTGGGATTCGCTCAAATTCATTAAAAACCACGCCGCTTGTGGTGCCGCAAAGAGTGAAGATAACATCGTTATTGGCGAAGTCCACACCTTGAGTGTTAGGATATTTACCATAAGGCGCAATGAATGAGCGCAAATTAGGAATTTTTAACTCGTGTTCTAAGTTATGTTGCCACATATAGCCGAAAGCGTCCCATGCTAGGCAATCCACAGGGATTTTGCCTAAAAGATTCCAAATGGCAATTTCAATGGCTCCGGTGTCAGATCCCGGAGCAATAATTATTTTATAATCTTGCGGAATATTTAAAAGGGCTTTGGTTTTAGTAATAATTTCTTGAAAAAATTTTGTTGCTTCATTACTGCGATGCGACCGCCCAAGAAGTTCGTGGTGGAGGTTGGTTTGCGAGAAAGTTTCGTATTTTTTAGCAGGACCGGGAGAGAATCTCGGGTCTTTTGGTTTTTGTGTTGGTAGTTGTATATTTTTAGTCATGATTTTACCTTTAAATTAAAAGATAATTATAACATAATAATCAAAAAAATCTATGCTTTGGAAATACTCTTTTCTCCTTAACATGCCCGCACAAACTTCTGCATACTTTCTATATTAATAATCATGGCGGGCAAGATGCGGTTCAAAGAGTATTTCCAAAGCATAGATTTTTTTGATTACAAATAATAAACCAAAAGACCGTGTGTGGTGGGGAAAGAAAATGGTGGTGGATAGATGGTGCGAGTGGCCGGAATCGAACCGGCACGAGCCGAAGCTCACAGGATTTTAAGTCCTGGGCGTCTACCAGTTCCGCCACACTCGCTTAAATCAACATTTATTACTATATACAAATTTTTCAAGATTCTCAACAAAAATTTTTTTTATTTACGGAGATAAAAATTCCCCCCTCGCTGGCGAGGGGGTGGACTGCGTAGCAGGACGGGGTAGTGGTAAAAAACTATTGCAAAGCAATTAAGATTCTTTTCCACCTCCACACAACAAAGCCAATAAGGGATAGCTCCTCCTTTTAACCTT
>JAISPM010000025.1 GCA_031274895.1 Alphaproteobacteria bacterium | reverse complement strand
CGCTCTTCCGATCTCCGAATGGTGCTTGGTTATTAAAGCTGCTTTGCGGCTGTCCTTGTCCTGCAAAGTTATTTTGCGATTGCGGAAAATTATTGCCATTGTTATTAGCAAAGTTATTACCTCCGGCATTATTAAAGTCATTGCCACCAAGATTATTAAAATCATTACCACCCCTAGCCCAAGGATCGTTTTGAGGATTGTTAAAATTATTTTGTGGTGGAATATCAACAAAGCGATTACTGGGGACTCCGAATCTATTATTATTCGGCTGGCTCGGTTGAACAGGCTGAGCGAATCGGTTAAAATTATTATTAGGGTTATTGTTAAAATTAGGGTTATTATTATTCTGCGGAGGATTAGTGCTTAAAAAAGGCGTATTATTATTATTTGAAAAAAAGGCACTATTTGGATTTTGCGGCGTTCTATAACCATCAAATATTCCGTTATCAAAGATAGATGCCAAGCAACTACTTGCATACAACGAAAGTCCCAAAAAACATAAACTTAATTTATTCACGTTAAAAATTACCTTATAACACTCAATTATGCTATCTTATACCACAATTTTTCTTTTATTTCAACTAACTTAATAATTTTCTTCCTTAAAACTGAAGGAGCTTTTAGTTTTATTAATACTGGAAATATTTGCAAATAAAATATCGTAAGAAGTAATAAGATTCGGATCTTTATTAAATGCTTCATTAATCCAACAAGTTAAATTAAAAGCAGGATTATCATTAATGCTCAATCGCACATTTACCACCATTACATTAATTTGTCCACTGTCATCCGCCAAGCTGGCTCTGGTTTTAGGAGCAATTTGCATTCTGCTGATTTCTGCCGTATTCATATTATTTGCAGAAACCTCAACTCGCAGGTTGTTTCTAACGCTCAAAACATTAGAAACATAGGTTACGCAGGCTTGCTTATATCTAGGGTCAATCTTTTTTGACAAAAAGGGAATATGATTAAACAATCCCAAATTATTCTTTTTTTCCAAGGAATAAATTACGGTAGCCACAAGAACCACAACAATGATGGCAATAACAATAAGGAATTTTAAATCAATAAATCTCATTCAAACTAACCATAACCTACTATTTAATATCTAAAGTATAGCCGACCATGACATATTTCTCAATATTTTTTTTGAGAATGTTGATTGTGTTATATTCTTATGTTATAATCATCACATCATGTAGGAAAAGTTATATCATGAATTTAGAAGAATTTTCTCATAAAAAGACTGCCCTAGAGGTGGTAGAATTAGGCATAAAAAAGGCTAATACGAGCTTTGGCAACACTATCATTTTAGGGATACTCGGCGGAAGTTTTATTTCTTTGGGATACATGGCGGCGCTGGTGGTTATGGCAGGAGCCGACGGCATGATGTTTAGTGCAGGCATGGCGAGATTCCTCGGCAGTTTGGTTTTTCCTGTGGGAATTATCTTAACGGTGCTGGTTGGTGGCGATATATTTACGGGCAATGCTCTTGTGAGCTTATCAACACTGGCTAAAAAAACATCCTTGAATCAGCTATTAAACAACTGGCTGGCGGTTTTGATAGGAAATTTTATCGGCGGTATTTTAACCGCTTTTTTAATGCAGTATGCAGGGATTCTTGATTCGGCAACAACGAAATATATTATTAAAGTGGCGGAGCATAAAGCTGAATTAAGCAATATGGAGCTAATTATCAGCGCATTTTTTTGTAATATTTTTGTGGCATTGGCGGTGTGGATGTCTTATTCCACCAAAGATGTTATTGCAAAAATATTCGCCATGTATTTTCCGATTCTACTTTTTGTAACCAGCGGATATCAACACAGTGTGGCGAACATGTTTATTTTTTCATTGGCAGGATATTTAGATGGCGGAATCGGTCTTTCGCACAGCCTGAATGCCATTGTAATGTCAATAATTGGTAATGCTCTATCGGGCGGCATAATTTTACCCGTAGTTTATTATCACTTGCTTTTGAAAGATTATTATAATGATTTGAGAAGAAATCAAATGCGGGGGGGGGTAAAGTAATGCCAAAGAAGTATGGTATGACGTTTACTATTATAAACTTTCCTCAATCGGGAAGCCGGCTTCTATCCACTGATTAATCCCATGTGTAAGATTCTTAACTTGGATATTTTTATTGGTATTTTGCGATTTTAAAAGACTAAAAGACCGACCACCGCGTCCGCCTGCATTACAGTAAGTTATCACTATAACCTGCTCACCATCTTTTAAACTTAAGGCTTTTTCAAGTGATTCTATGGATAAATCCACAATATGAATATGTAAGGCGGACCTAATATGATAGCGATTGTATTCAACATCGCTGCGCACATCTAATGGAATAACTTTAATTTTAGAAGTTTCCATAAGGTTTTGAAGTTCTCTAGCACTTATTTGGTCTTGGCTTGCAGGGCTGGTGGTTTTAAATATATCTAATAAAGATTTCATGCCTATTCTCCATCATTTAAAATAACTTCATAGCCTCTGCCAACCCAAGCTATAATGCCACCCTGCAGATTATAAGATTCGTAAGGGAAGCGGGAGCTTAAAAGCTCTATGGCAGATACACTTCGCACACCACTGCGACACTGAAAAATTACTTTTTTTAATCCTAAGATACCTTCACATTTCTGCTCTAATTTCTCTTGGTTAAAATTATGTAATTCCATCAGAAAAGCATTTTTAAGGTGCGCCTGAGCGTATTCCTCTGCCGTCCGGACATCTACTATCAGAATCTCCTCATTTTTAAGGAGATTCTGTAGTTCAATAGCAGTAATTTCTTTCATATATCCTAATACCTAAAAAATCCCCTTCTTTGAAGAAGGGGTGCCTGCTCTTGCAGGCGGGGTAGTGGGAAATTATGCAACAAAAAAGAAAAATTTTATGCTTTGCATAAGTCGTTAATTCCACTACCCCGTCCTGCGATGCAGTCCACCCCTTCGCCCAGCGAAGGGGAATTTTACCTTAGTTAAAATCTCTTAATTAAATAGGCAAAAACACTATTAGCCGATGTGCGTTTTATGCCACTAACATTTTTCCAATATTTATAACCCACTTCCATAGCATAGGTGTTATAATTCACCCCTACTCCTTCATAAATTTGAAAAGATGCATTAGTATTAGGTTTATCTTTTCTTTTTTCATAAAGGTCTAAATCACTCCAGCCGCCATGATACCAATTTAATTGCGTATCACCAATATTGCCGAAGTTATTAAACCATGAGAACTGAATCATAGCCGGAATCTCAATTTTTTCTCCATGGGCATCTTTAGAAGATAAAAAATACATGGCATTAGAATTTACCGTGCCGATAACTGGTAAATTAAAAGAAGTTCCGAGTCCCAAAAAAGCATTACCCTTATGATCCATAAAGGTTTCTTTAGTTTGGGCTACTAAAAAGAATCTGGAATTATCTAAAACATCATAGCGAACAATATATTTATAAAAATCGTAGTTAAATTCGTTATACTTTTGGTTTTGAAATTTAAAATCTGTAAAGCCGTAAATATCCCACTGACCTTTCTTCGCCATGGTTTCTACTTCAACAAAATGATTCCAAGTATCTAAATAAGACACATTAGAATCAATATAGCCGCTAAAATATTTAAGATTAACCGCCGCATAATCACCATCCTCAGCATTAACATTTAAGGCAAAGGGCAGGATAAAAAACAATGTTAAAATTAGTAATGTAAATTTTCTAAAAAACTTCATAATGTCCTCTGTTGTTAAATTGATAAATAGAGTAAATTATTAGTTAATATGAAAACGGACATTTTGTCAAGAGAAAAGTGTTAATTATTCGTTAATTGCCACTACATCGCAGACATCATTACCGTTCTGGACAATTCTAACATCACCCGGATACATTTTTAGCAACATACCGCTGCAAAAATCTACACCCACAGTTCTGCCATTAGTATTTCTGATATGCAAACCATCGCTATCTAAATACCACTCAACTCCTTTCATCCTTTGAACGCTATCGTCTGCCTTAAGCGCACTACCCCCCCCAACAAAAAGAGCGTTGTAATTAATAGAGCGAATCCAATTTTTTGTTTAATCATAATTGTTTCCTTTTTAAAATTTGTTTTTATTATAACAAAAATTTTTACAAAGTCGCCACTAAAATCACCAAAGCGATAATTAATTGCACAAACAGCAAAGGCATCACGAATTTTAACCAATGGAAGTAAGTAATTTTCGCCATACCGATGGCAGCCATTACCACGGCAGCAGTTGGGGCAAACATATTAATTAAGCCCGAAGCTGTTTGGTAAGCCGTTACCACGCTTGAGCGAGGCACACTGAAAAGGTCTGCCAGCGGAGCCATAAGCGGCATAGTTAGAGCAGCATGTCCGCTTGAAGACGGCACAAGAAAAGCTATAAATAATTGGCATATTTGATTTAAAATAATAAACGAGCTTTGGGAAAGTCCTGATAACAGATTCACAATTCCGTTTAAAATAGTATCAATAATTGCTCCATCCTGCGCCACAAGAACGATAGCGCGGGTTAAGCCAATTACCAGCGCAGCATAGAGTAAATCTTTAGAACCTTCCACAAAAGAATTCCAAAATTCTTTTTCGTTTAAACCACCCAGAATTGCCGATACCATGGCTCCCACAAGAAATAACACAGTCATTTCGGGAATCCACCAGCCTAAATTCACCACGGCATACATCATAAATGCTAAAATACCTAAGAAAATTATAATAATTAGTTTTTGATTAAGCCCAAACCGAACATGTCCTTCCTCGTTAGTCATATTTGCAAAACTTGCTTGATGCTCTTTATGCAAAGCATAACAAATGGATTTTTTAGGATTCTTTTTTATTCTGTTGGCATACCATAATACATAAGATATCGATGTGCCTAAACAAAGGGCATAAAAAATTACCCGTGATAGTATACCATCGGTAATCGGAATTTGCGCAATATGTGAAGCAATTCCTGTGGCAAAAGGATTAGCGATGGACGCGGTAAGCCCTGCGCCCACTCCTAAAAGAATCATTGCCACCGCCACAATAGGGTCATAACCTGCCCTGACCATTAAGGGAATAAGAATCAAGTAAAAAACTAGGGTTTCTTCATACATCCCTGCCATGGTGCCACCGATGGAGAATAAAAACATCAGCACAGGAATCAGAAAAAATTCTTTACCTTCTAATTTTTTTACCACAGCTTTAAGACCATTGTTGATGGCACCGGTTCTCATAATTACCCCATAAGCCCCACCAACAATTAATACATAAGCAACAACTTCAGCGGCATCTACTAGCCCCCGAGCGAAAGATGAAAAGGTATCAATGAAACCCTGCGGCTTACTTGGAACCTCTTTATAAGTTCCTGCAATTACCACATCGCGACCGATTGCTTCATTAAACTTTCGATCAAATTCTCCCGCCGGCAATATCCAAGTTAATACTGCCATAATGATAATTAATGAAAATATAATACTGAGCGTATGTGGTAATCTGAGTTTCATTTTTATCTCCAATAAACTTTAATAACAAGGTATAATATATTTATGTGCAGGTATGTCAAGTTTTTTTTGAGAGTAGAGCCATGAAATATGAAACATTCCAAGACCCATATCTTTATAAAGATAGTAGTGGGGTTTTAATTAACAAGTTAAATATTAAAAATGCAGAAGAATTAGAACTAGCGGAGCAAGCTATAGTTTCTAGGAGAATGTCTATTATTGACGATTATCCTAAGGGTGATTATAGTTTTAAACATTATAGAAAAATCCATAAGTATTTGTTTACAGAAATATACGACTGGGCAGGGGAAGTGCGGCAGGTTACCACTCAAAAAGGCAGCACCATATTCGCTCATCCTATGTATATAGAATCTGCTTATAATGATTTATACAAACAAATGAAAAAGGACAATTTTCTTAAAAATATAAAAGTAGAGGATTTATATAAATCTTTAGCATTTTATCATGGTGAAATAAATATTATTCACCCCTTTAGAGAAGGCAACGGTAGAACCACAAGAGCTTTTTTGACCTTAATGGCTTTGGAGGCTCATAATATAAAATTAGACTACTTAAACACTACCAAAGTAGAAATGGTAAAAGCCGCAATTAATAGTAGTGGTATGGACTATGATTACATGGAATATTTATATAAAAAATATATTATTATTTTATAGTAAAAAACATGACTTATGCTATACTATAAGAATTAAGGAGAAATAATAATGAGTCATATCCATGTGGTAATACCTGATAGTATTACAGGTGAAAAAAGATGGGCTTTAGAAAATGCTTTAGCCAGCTCAAGCCTTGAAGGTCAAGATAACCCAAAAATTCAGCAAATGGTAGTAGACTCTGTTGCTTCGGGGCAATCTGCTGATGATTTTATAAAAGAGTTTATTCATCAAATAAAAAATAATCCCGATTTTTTCAAACAATTTAATTGATACAAAAAAGGTGATTTAAATAATCACCTTTTTTTAACATTAATATCTCTATTCCTTATCTTTTTTATCCTCGCCTCCCAATAGTTTTTCAGCGCGTTTTAAAATGAGCATAACGCCACGATAGGCAAGATAAATCATGGCGCAATTAAATAAAAAGAAATACACATCACTATAGCCGATATTGCTGCCTGAAAGCAGAGTGATTAGAACGTTCAACTTCTGCTCGTCAATCATTTCAAACAAATAGCCAGCTCCTACCAAAAGCAAAATTCCCTTGGAAGTATTTTGGTTAAGGATACGATTTCTTGCCACATCGTTGGTGGTTTTTATAAATGGCTTTATAGCCTCCATTATTAGTTTAAACATGCCTATTCTCCTACTGCTTGAATATAAGAATCTAAC
>JAISPM010000080.1 GCA_031274895.1 Alphaproteobacteria bacterium | reverse complement strand
GGATGTGGGTCAAAAAACATCACACCCCAGTTGTCGCCTAAACCCATCTCACCTGCTAAACTTTTAGCACTTAAAATTATTTGCTGATGTCCCGCATGAACTCCATCAAAATTACCTATGGCTAATACTAAATCTTTCATTAATATACCTTAAGCAAGTGGTCTGTATTTTATACGATGAGGTTGCGTAGCGTCAATACCCAGTCTTTTAATTTTATCTTCTTCGTAATCTTGATAGTTGCCCTCATTCCAAATAACCTTAGAATCACCCTCAAAGGCTAGAATGTGGGTGGATATTCTATCTAAAAACCATCTATCATGCGATATAACCAGCACACAACCTGCATATTCAAGGATTGCCTCTTCCAGCGCACTTAGAGTTTCCACATCTAAGTCGTTGGTTGGTTCATCCAGTAGTAAAACATTTGCACCCGACTTTAACATTTTTGCTAAATGCACACGATTACGTTCACCGCCCGATAGCGAAACAATTTTTTTCTGCTGGTCAGCACCTTTAAAATTAAACTGTGCGGTATAATTACGACTTGGAATTGTGCGATTACCAATGGGAATTACATCCATACCGTCCGATATTTCTTGCCATACGGTATTATTGTCATTTAATGAATCTCTGCTTTGGTCTACATAACCTAACACTACGGATTCACCCACACGAATATTGCCTTTATCCGGAGTTTCTTTACCTGTAATCATTTTAAACATGGTGGTTTTACCTGCGCCGTTGGCTCCGATAATACCTACTACAGCTCCTCTTGGCACGGTAAAAGTTAAATCATCAATTAATAATTTATTTTCAAAAGCCTTGGAAATATTTTTGGCTTCAATTACAATTTCGCCCAGTTTTGGTCCCGGCGGAATTATAAGCGAGGATTCATAAACTTTATTTTCATTTTCCACAGATAATAAATTTTCATAAGCGGTGATTCTCGCTTTATTTTTTGCTTGACGTGCTTTTGGAGAAGCCGACACCCACTCGTATTCTTGCTTAAGAGTTTTCTGTCTTGCGGATTCTTCTCGTTCTTCCTGCGCTAATCTTTTTTGTTTTTGTAATAGCCATGCGGAATAATTACCCTCGTAAGGAATCCCTTCGCCACGCTCAAGTTCTAATATCCAATTGGTGATGTTATCTAAGAAGTATCTATCATGGGTTATAACCAGAACCATACCTTTATATTCCTTAAGATAGCGTTCTAACCATGATACGGATTCCGCATCTAAATGGTTGGTTGGTTCGTCCAGCAATAGAATATCAGGTTTTTCAAGAAGTAATTTACACAAGGCGACACGACGTTTTTCACCACCTGAAAGAGTATTAATGTTTGCTTCCCCTGCAGGACAACGCAAAGCGTCCATGGCAATATCTATTTGACGGTTTAAATCCCAAGCGTCTTTAGCATCTATCTGATTTTGTAGTTGTCCTTGCAGCTCAAGAAGTTTATCCATTTCGGCATCGGTCATTTCCTCGGCAAACTTCATGCTTACCTCGTTGAATTTATCAACTAAGGCTTGAATTTCCTGCACCGATTCCATGATGTTTTCTTTAACGGTGAGACTTTCGTTCAGGTGCGGTTCCTGCGCTAAGTAGCCAACTTTAATGCCGTCTCGCACCCAAATTTCACCTGTATATTCTTTATCCAGTCCTGCCACAATTTTCATGAAAGTAGATTTACCCGCACCGTTGTGTCCGAGTATCCCAATTTTTGCATCCTCAAAAAATGATAAATACAAACCCTTTAATATGGTTTTGCCACCCGGAAAAACCTTTTTAACATCTTTCATTGTTAAAACAAATTGTGCCATAAAAAATCCTTAGTTTAGTTTATTAGAAGATATTACAATATATTTTAATTTAAGGCTATAAAATTTTCATCCCTGCGGGGCAGTGGATACCAGCCTTCGCTGGTATGACGAGAACTTTATTTATGTGGGAGTTTTTTCAGAATTTTTTCTCGCCAACTAAATGGTAAAATTGCCAAAAAGCCAATTAACAGTCTCATTCTCCAAGGAAATAATATATATCCTTTTTTCTTATCCAGTCCTTTTGTGATAGTATCTGCAGCTTGCTTGCTACTAATTAAAAAAGGCATTCCAAATTTATTTGCCCTCGTGATACTGCTTTCTACAAACCCCGGGAAAACTGTAGAAACATCCACATTGTAATCACTCATAAGCATTCGCAAACCTTCACCGTAAGATTTAATCGCTGCCTTTGAGCTGGCATAAAAAATTGCGGATGTAAGTCCGAAAAAAGCACTCATGGAACAAATTAAAACAATATGTCCTGACTTACGCTCCTGCATTCTTTCTAAAATTGGATGAACGGTATTAAACACTCCGTAAACATTAATATCAAAAATGTTTCGTGCTACGCCGTCAAAGTCTTTGATATTAGATACTCCTGCGGAAACTCCCGCATTGGCAATTACCATATCAAGAGTATATTTACTATCCATTTCAAGGATATACTCACTCATGGCATCGCGTTCAACCACATCTATCAGTTTAGCTATAAGTAAATCACCATATTGTGATAAGTTATTCGCCGCTTCATTTAGCTTCGATTCCGTCCGACCCGTAATAATTACTCTATTTCCCTGTGCTAAATAATGTTCCGCTAAAGCAAAACCAATACCTGAGGTTCCGCCTGTTATAAAAATTGTTTTCATAAATCACCTTTAAAATGGAAAGCAAGAAATTATTTTTTTATAGTGAGCTGCCTCTTTATGATTATCAATTAAATCATCAAACAAAAAGGCAAATTGCTTATTGCTGCCACTCATAATACCATTGATGGTTTTACCTTTAATACTTTGAGTATCCATCAGAAGCCTATTTTCACCCAGCCAAAGATCATATTTTTTTAGCCACAAACTACTTTGTTCACGCACATCACTTTCACGGGCAGTAATATAGTAAATATCTTGAGATTTATCTTTAATTAATTGCTGCAAAAGCGATACGGTGGAATTTTCTAAAATACTAATATTATCTAAACCATATTCATGAAGTTTAGCTTCTAACACTTTATTATAATCGTGTTCACTAGGATAATCTTCTTTTTTAAGATTATATTTAGCCTCTATATACTTAACTGCCGCTGCTGTATTGCAAATGGTGTCGTCTAAATCAAAAAAATATAAATACATAAAACCTCTAAATTGTTAAATATAATATATTATAGTGGAGTTTTTAGATTTTTACCATATTTATAATAATTTTGATATTTGTCAAAAAAGGTGCTATATTTATGATAGTTTTAATTTAACGGAGACGAATCATGTTCATTCTAAATATGGCAATCCTTGTTGCGGTATTGGCTTTCTTATTTATTTTACAAAGAAAACATCTATCTTTTAATAAAAGAGTATTTACAGGGCTGGTTCTTGGTGCTGTAGTTGGTGTATTTATTCATTATACCTCCAGTAGCGAAACCATCACTAAATCTATGGATATTTACTCCATATTTGCCAACGGTTATGTAAAATTATTACAAATGTTGGTGTATCCGATTATCTGCGTGGCGGTGCTTTCAGCCATGACTAAGATTGGTGCCAATCAAAAAATGGGAAAACCGATTTCCATAATAATTTTTATGTTATTATTTACCGTGGCGATTTCTGCCCTTGTGGGAATTTTGGTGACCTTAGGATTCGGACTGAATTTAGATTCCATCGTGGCAGCAGCTTCACCCGACCAACAGACGCTAATTAAATTAGTAGCGCGTCAAGAATCTTTCTTTGAGCGGTCGTTCTCTTCCATATTTACCGATTTTATCACCACTAATCCTTTTGCCGATATGACAGGCGCACGTGGTAATTCCATTGCCTCACTGGTGATTTTCTTTATTTTGGTAGGAATTGCCTACTTGGGAGTGTTAAAGAAAGACCCAGCGACTGCAGAGAAATTTAAATCAGGGATTGATGTATTATACAAAATAGTTATGCGCCTTGTGGTAATTGTGTTGCGTTTAACTCCTTACGGGATTTTTGCACTATTTACCGAAATTGCCGCCACCAGTTCTTACTCTGATATTCTATCACTCGCTAACTTTGTGGTGGTAACATATATTTCTATTATTATTATGTTTATCATCCACTTATTAATTCTAGTGTTCTTCGGCTTTAATATTTTGACTTACGTTAAAAAGGTTATGCCTTTGTTGTTGTTTGCCTTTGCCAGTAGAAGCAGTGCTTCGGCGATTCCTATGAATATCAGAACACAAACCGACGCTTTTGGTGTGCAACCAACCATTGCCAGTATTGGGTCAAGTTTCGGTGCAATTATGGGACAAAACGGCTGTGCGGGTATTTATCCTGCGGTATTGGCGGTTGTGTTAGCTCCAAGCGTTGGGATAGACCCAACCAGTATCAGCTTTATATTATCACTAATTGCCATTATAACCATCAGCTCCTTTGGAATTGCCGGAGTTGGCGGCGGGGCAACTTTTGCCGCTATCGCCGTGCTATCTACATTTAATATGCCGCTTACTTTGGTTGCTCTATTAATTGGAATTGAACCGATTTTAGATATGGCAAGAACCATGTTAAATGTTAATGATTCCGTGTTGTCTTCATTGGTATCTGCTAAAACCACTAAAAATATTAATATGGATATTTATAACGACAGCACCAAAGTTCATGCCGCCGAGTCTACCATGTAAATAAGGAGAAAAAATTGAAAGTTATAATAATTGGAGCGCAAGGTGGCGGAATGACTGCCGCTGCACGTCTTAAAAGAAATTTACCCTCTGCGGAAGTTGTTGTTTACGACGCGCAAGAATATGTATCCTTTGGGGCGTGTGGTCTTCCTTATTATATCGGCAATTTTTTCAGTGAAGAGCGCAATTTGTTTGCCAGAACTGTGGAGCAGTTGCAGGAAAGCGGATTGCGTGTTTTCATTAAGCACAAAGTAGTTTCTGTGGATGAAAAATCGCAGACAGTAGTTGTAAAAAATTTAACCACAGGAATAACCCATACCGAAGGCTACGATAAACTGATTATTGCCAGTGGCGCAACTCCACGGGATAGAGAGCTTTGCAATAACACCAACACCTTTACGGTTAAAACTCTGCATGATGCCCATGCGCTAAAAGCTAAGTTGGCGACCGGCAGTGTGAAGTCGGTTTCTATTCTTGGTGCGGGCTTTATTGGGCTTGAATTATTGGAAGCCTTTAAAAATATTGAAGGTATTCAAGAGATTAATCTTATAGACTTCAAGCACAACATCAGCGATAACATTTTAGATAATAATTTTGAAGAAACTCTTGAAAAAGAACTACGCAAGCACCATATTAACATTTATTTAAAAGCTCATGTGGAGCATATTGATAATGGCGGTGTGTCTGTCAAAATTACCGCTCATAACCATATAGGTGATAGTTTTAATGTTGATAGTGATATTCTCATAGTTTCCAAAGGTTTTATTCCTAACACACACTTTTTAGAAAATATTCCTTTCGCAAAATTACCAAACGGTGCGCTACTGGTAGATAGGGAAGGAAAAACCAATATTGCAAATATTTATGCCATCGGCGATTGCGCCTCGGTTTACCATAAAATTTTAGCGCAAGATGTTTATATTCCGCTGGCAACAGTTGCTAATAAAATGGGCAGAGTTGTTGCTGACAGCATTGCGGGGGTTGACTCAAAATTCACGGGTTCCATTGGTTCTTCCATGTTGAAAGTGCTGGATTTAGAAATTGGTAAGACAGGGATTACGGAATATGAAGCCAAAAAGCATAAAATTCCGTATCATGCGACTACCGTGGAAGATTATAACCATACTAATTATTACCCCAATAATGCTAAAATTTGGATGAAAGTATTGACCAATCCTGAAACAGGAATTATCTTGGGCGCACAAATTTTAGGAAAAAATAATACCGTGTTAAGAATACACGCCCTTAGTGTTGCCGTTGAAAAGGGCTTAACCGTAGATGAATTAGGTATGCTGGATTTCGCCTACGCTCCACCTTTTACACGCACATGGGAAGCCTTGAATATATTAGGCGGTGTAGCAAGTTCTAAAGCTAAGAAAGGTTAAACTTTCTTAGGGAGACTGTGTAATGCTATAGTATCCGCAATATCCGACAGACATTACCACCAAGCTACGTTTTTAAATAGATTTTTTAGTTTATAGTTATCTTCTTGCTCGAAAAGAAGGCAGCCGAGGTGTTTTTCTAGAAATAAGCAGCCTTCATTTCCAACGGGGGGAAGGCTACTTAAATAGATTGAAGATAGTATTCAATCCAAACAATTCAACAGAGGATAGAAGCCGATTAACCCCCAATTTGGAGCATTAACCAAACCCAAATTACAAGCCGGGCGCACATGCACTTGAAACCGAAATTGTTTGAGAATTCACTAAATATTTAATGCTACGCATAAATTATTAGTTCCACTACCCCGTCAGTCTACGACTGCCACCCCCTCGCCAGCGAGGGGGAATTTAGAGTAAGTTATTTTATATGCCAATATTATACATCAAAAGAATAGAATTGTCAAGTATTTTTTATGAAAGTAGAAAGAAGGGAAGTTATAGGATTTTCAACAGGCGATGGTAGTTTATGCCACCTAGGTCTATCATGCCCATATTATTAAAACCTTGATTAAGATAGTAATCTAACAGGTATTCTTTACCCTCTTGCACAACTATGGATAATTTAGAAAAACCATCGCTCAAGGCTTTTTGGCAAACACCTTGTAATAATAATTTACCGACACCTAGGCTTTTATATTCATCAATCACGCTTAGGGTATCCATATAGTATTCGTCTGCTCTGGCTTCTCTTAAATATTTTAGCTCAGTAATTATATTTTGTGTATGCCCCTGAAATTTAGCAATAATTTTTGAGATATTATTATTAAACTCTGCTATTCTATTGCCGGCATAGGATGTGGATTCACCCACAATTTTACCATCCACCATGGCAACCAAAGAATTAGTATAATGAAAGGCATTAGGTTTTTCGGCAGTAAAACATATCTGCATGCGCAGAAGCGTTTCTTCTGTGTTTTGAGAGTTCATTAAAAAGTTTGCATAATCGCCCAAGGCTTTATACATTAATTCCACAACCACAGGTGCATCTGCTTTTTGGGCTTTAAGTATTTCCACCAACATAATAAGCCCTAAATTCTGGTGCCGAAGTTTAAGAAAATCATTTCTGTAGCATCCATTGGGTCTTTTTTCACAGGGAAACCTAAGTCTAAGCTAATAACCCCTGCCGGAGAACGCCAAGATAAGCCCACACCTGCAGATACCCTGATGGTTCTAGAATCTAATATCTCAGGATTATTAGAGAAATCGGTAGCCGTTCCAAAATCACTGAACGTATACACTAACAAGCCATACTGTTTAACGCCCGGCATTGGAGTTTCTAATTGGAAAGATCCTCTAAACATATATTTACCGCCCAGCGATTCGCCTGTTTTAGCGTCCATTGGTCCGATACCACCGTAGTTGGCTCCAATTTTAAAGCCCCGCAATGTTGGTCCGCCCAAATTATATTTATCAATAATTTTTACACTTTGTCCGTTTAGCCCTTCAATTACGCCCACTGAGCCAAGTGCCGAAAACACCACATCTTCCATAACAGAGTAATACCACACAGACCTATAAGTATTTTTAATGTAGTCGCTATCACCAAATAGTCCTGCGTATTCTGTGGTTAAACTGGCATCAATACCACGCGTCGCAAAAATAGAATTATCGGTGCTATTATAAGCCAAAGTATGATTCACCGTTGATACAAAAGAAGTTCCGGCTAGCTCTCTAATACTTTGTGATACATTCGGGTCTACATTATAAATGTTTCTATAGAACAAACCATAGCCCCATCTTTGGGAAAAATTATCGGTAAGTCTGTAGCCAATGGATGTGTTAATCCCTTGCTCTAGGTTCTGATACAGGGTCAAACGAGATAAATTGCTGGCTCCGCTGTCTCTTCTGTATACGGAAGCACTCGCAAATAATTCACGCCCTAAGAAATACGGATTACTAAGGGTTACGTTATACATTTTCGTCATTTGCGATAAGTTTAAGCTCACGCCGAAATAGTTTCCTGTGCCAAAGAGGTTGGTTTCGGCATAGCTTGCCTCAAACTGGAGTCTATCCACCGTGGAAAAACCACCGCCTACGGAAATTGAGCCTGTGGAGACTTCTTCCACGTTAATATCTAAGTTAACTTTGCCGGGATAATCCGCTGGTGAATCTTGGATATTGACACTAGAAAAATAGCCGGTTTGTTGCAAGTTTCTTTGTGCCATGTTAATTCTGTCTTGGTCGAAAGCATCTTGCTCGGCAAATTTAAGTTCTCTGCGAATTACGTAATCGCGGGTGCGACGGTTGCCCGTAATATTGGCTTGATGCACAAACAACTTATCGGCTTCGTCAACTACGAACACAATATCCACACGCTTAGAAACATCATTAAAAATCATCTGCGGTTCTACATTCACAAACTGATAACCCAGCGAGTTGATTTTATCTTTAATTCTTAACACTTGTCTTTGCAATGTGCTGTTTCTAAACCAATCTCTTCTATCTATCAACGTGATTTGCTGCAGGATTTCTTCCTCGTGCGGCAGTAAGTCTAATAATTTAATATTTAGCGAAACATCGCCGAAACGATAGCGTTCACCTTCATCTAACACATAGGTAATTATAAAACCATTATGCAGGGAAAGCTCAGAAAAGTTAGACAACACGGCAAAATTAGGATAACCGTTTTCTAAATAAAATTGCCGCAACAGTTCGCCATCATACATAATACGATTGATATCGTAAACATCGCCGGCATTAAACATACGCCACCAACGAGCTTCTTTGGTCAGCATTTGCGATTTTAATTCCCCTGCAGGAAAAGCTCTGTTCCCCATAAAAATCACGGTATCAATCAGGGTTTTTCTGCCCTCTTGAATGTTAAAAACAATATCTAAGCGATTATATTCTTTTCTGATAATTTCAAAATTAACGGTTGCCGCAAAAAATCCACTTCTATAATAAAGTTCGGTGATTCTTTGCACATCTAAATTTAAGCGATTTTGCGAAAAAGGCGTTCTTCTTTGCGATGAAAGCTCTTTCATCAGCACATCGTTTTTGAGCTTAGAATTACCGCTGAAGGTGATGTTATCTATCAGCGGACTTTCCACGACTTTTATTGATACAACACCGTTATCAAAGCTGCCATCAACTTTTTCAAATAAATCGGTGGCAAATATGGTTTTTAAATCGGCATTTAGTTGGCTTTCAGTATAATCTTCACCCGCCTCTGCACTCATAAGCGATTGGATATAATCTGATATAACCCTGCTGTTGCCGCTGATTTGCACCTGCTTAATTACTGTGGCAAATGCCTGCAGCGAGAAAAGCAACAAAGTTATCGCAAAAATAATGCTTTTTAATATTTTCATTTACTAATCTTATTTTAGAATAAAGGAGAATATGTCCTTAAACACCACTAAAGCCATGAGGGCGATTAAAAACATAAATCCTATTTGCATTAAAAAATTTTGAACTTTAAAACTTATTTTCTTACGGGTAATGCCTTGCACCGCATATAACAGCAGGTGTCCGCCATCTAGGGCAGGAATTGGCAATAAATTAATAATTGCTAAATTCAGCGATAATAAAGACATAAAAAACATCCACGAATCTATGCCTTTCTTGAGGGAATCGCCCTGCAGTTCAGCAATTTTAATGGGTCCACCAATGTCGTCTAGGCTAACATCGCCGATAAATAACCGTCCCAAACCCTTAAGCATTAAGCTAATAACATCTATATAGGTATTGTAAGTGTAAGATAGCGATTTACTAAGGGAATGGCGGTAAGATTTTAAACCCTCCATAGACGCACTAACGCCTAGAAATCCTAGGGTATAGCCACGATTCTCCCGAGAGCCGACTTGCACTTGGAGGTCTATTTGTTTATCACCACGTAAAACTTTTAAATCCATAGTTTGATTGGGATTTTGTGAAATTACCTGTTGGAAATCGCTGAAATCACTGATTTTTTTAGAATTCGCTTCTAAAATAATGTCTTGCGGTTTTAAAATATTATAGGCAGGCGAGGTTTCCAGCACCGTATCTATCTGCGGCGACAGTGTATGCACGCCCGCAAAAAATGCGATAAA
>JAISPM010000078.1 GCA_031274895.1 Alphaproteobacteria bacterium | reverse complement strand
TATTTTTACAACTTATTGATAATATAATTATACCTATATAATATATAGTATTACATAGAGAATTGTCAATAAAAAAATATTATTATCATTCTGTGATATCATTCAGTGATAATAATAGTGATATTTGCTTTGTAATAATATTAATACACCAATTTTTTTTACTTTATGTATGAAAATTCTATGACTTTTATATAATTTTATTTCTTGTTTACTTGCCATGATAAAAATATACAATAGAATCTCTATTCTTTTGTATTAACCTTTATTAATTTAGATTCTCACTTATATAGATTTAGCAGAAATTTAATACAGATTTAATGCAAATAATAAATAAAGTGCTTGAGTTTAAAAAGGTGTGATTTTTGGGTGTTATTATGAATAAAAATTTGCCTGAGAGATAGAGGTATTTTAAGATAAAGCCCTAGAAAAACTCTGGGGCTTTTCGTTTAGTAAAAAAATTTGAAGCTATTTAAAAATAATACTGACCAAAGTAGCAATTACAGCTGTAATTGTCATTAAACTTATACTTATCATAAGATTAAATTTAGTTCGCATTTCTGTAGCTAAAGAATCTATTTTATTATCTAATCTATCCATTCTATTAACTAATTTAGATTCTAACCTATCAATTTTATTAGTTTGCTCTAAATCTAGTTTGTTAATTTTATTATCTTGTTCTAAAAACTTTTTATCTATAGTATCAATACTATAACCTTTATTTTCACTCAAAGATTCAGGCAATTCAATACTGGTTTTTTGAGCTAAATCTTCAGGAATTCCTGCTTTCTTAAGATACTCAAACAATTTTACTGACATTACATTCATAATTTGACCTATTACTACTTACTAAGTTTAGTATAACATCTAACTGCAACTTAATCAATAAATATTAATAATAGTATTATCATAAGGCAACAATAAAAATGCCGTATTTATTAGCTAAATCTATGGTTTTCTGCTCATTCAATATGATGGTGGATTCTGCTTCAATCACAATGCCTTTTAGCCCTGCTTGATGTGCTTGCAAAATTGTTTTATCGCCAATTGTTGGTAGATCTACCCGCATATCTTGGTGAGATTTTTTTATTTTTAGTAAAAAAGCTCCGCCAATTTTAGAATTGATGGATTGTGTTTTTAAAGAAAATATTAATTTTAAGAAAAACATAGATATTTTTTTAATTAAAGTTTCTTTTTTAATCAGATTTTTAGACCGCCGAATTAACTTTGCAGTTCCTTCAACACCCTCTATCGCTATCACCATATTTTGTTGAAAAATAATGCTTTGTCCAATATCCAAAACACTGATTTTTTTAGATAGTTCAAATGCTCTTTGAATTTCCTCTAATTCTATTGGTGAGGGAACAGTCTGTGTGTAAACTTTTTTTACCGCTAAGATATTTTCAGCAATATCTTGGGCGGCAATAACCTTAAAACCGTGGCTTTCTATCTCAAAGATAACTTTAGATAACAAACTATCATCACCGCCAATTTGCGAGAAGTGTTCTTCCACAAACTTTTTGCCGAGGTGGTCTAGCTTTAAAGATAATAACGAGGGTCGTAATACCGACCCCACAAAAAGAATTTTTTTAACATTATTGTGTTTGAGCTTAGCGATAAAATCAGCTACCTCACCCATATAAAACCAAAAGTTATCGTAAGAATTAACTAATCCCCGTGGAGAGATTCCCTTAATTCCTACCACCATAAAGTTTAATTCCTTGCGAAGGGCTTCATTGATAACTTTAATTGGTAAATCGCCACCACCAACCACAATCGCAATTTTTTCTTTAGTAGAATTTGTTTCCATTTTTTATCTTTATTTTGGCAGTGGATACCAGCCTACGCTGGTATGACGAGTGGATGCTAGTTATTTTTTTTATAATTATTACAAATGCCTTTAGATTTATCGGCAGTTAAAAAACTAATTAAAATCTGCACCCCGACCGCTGTCCAATTACGAGATTTTAATTTTTCCACATTCTCAGAAAATTTTGATTCCCGAGAAAAAATAATATCGTAAGCCTCTTTAATTTCCCCGATTTCTTCAGCAGAATAACCCTTTCTTCTTAACCCAACTAAATTAATACCATTAATTTCGCCATCTTCGCGCACTCCTGTATATAAAGCATACGGAACTATATCTTTAACAACACCACTCATACCACCGATAAAAGCATTTTCACCCACTCGGCAGAACTGCTGCACAGCACTGCCACCACCAACAATCACATTATCTTCAAGAATTACATGACCTGCCAGCAAAACATTATTATCAATAATTACATTGTTACCCATTTGCACATCGTGCGCCACATGGCTTGCCACCATTAATAAGCAATTATCACCAATTTTTGTAATGCCACCACCACCTTCCGTGGCTAAGTGAATGGTTACGTGTTCTCTGATTTGGTTATTTTTACCAATGATAATTTTAGTTGGTTCGCCTTTGTATTTTAAATCTTGCGATTTCACCCCAATAACCGCAAAGGGAAAAACTACAGTATTATCGCCAATTGCCACATCGCCATCAATATAAACATTCGCCATTAGCTCTACATTTTCGCCTAAGATAACCTGACTTCCAATAATGCAGAAAGCTCCAATTTTGCAACTCTCAGGAATAACTGCTCCCGTGCCAATTATTGCCGTTGGGTGAATATTGCTCATATTTCTACCCTTCTAACATTGCTGTTAAATTAGCCTCACACACAAGGCTACCATCAACATAAGCCTCACCACGGGTTTTGCATATTTTACCACGAACTTTCACAGGATTAACCACCAAATGTAATGTATCGCCCGGAACCACAGGTTTTCTGAATTTAGCATCATCAATTGCCATAAAAAATACAGAAGCACCATTGTCTTTAATATCATTTTCTAATAGATAATAAAGAGCTGAAGTTTGCGCTAAAGCCTCAATAACCAAAACACCCGGCATAATTGGAAAATTAGGGAAATGCCCTTGAAAGAACTCTTCATTAGCGGTAACATTTTTAAGGGCAGTAATTTGTTCGCCTTTTTTAAATTCTATTACTTTATCTACCAATAGAAAAGGATATCTGTGTGGTAGTATTTTTTTTATACCATTAATATCTAATATCGAGGATTTTTTTTCAGTCATTATTTATTTTCTCCAAACTTATAAAAAGAAGTTAATTTAAATATAGGAATTATGTAGTATATTTTACTATTTTTGCAACATGCGTTTAAAAAGAGCTTGTAATCGCCAGAAAGATGTAAAATTAATAGCCGGAACTCCTATTAAAGTAGCTCCTTTTTCCACATCGTGCGATACGCCACTCATAGGTGCTATTTGCGCACCGAGTCCGATTCTAATATGCGGAGCAACACCTGCTCCTCCGCCCATGGATACATAGTCTTCCACAATTGTGCTGCCGGCAATTCCCACACCACTAGCCAAAAAGCAATGCTTACCAACCACAACATTATGGGCAATTTGCACCATGTTATCTATTTTTGTGCCTTCACCTACAATTGTATCGTTCAAAGCACCTCTATCAACACAAGTATTTGCTCCAATCTCTACATTGTTGCCAATTATCACACCACCAACCTGCGGAATTTTGATGTGTCCTGCCTTATTAGGGGCAAAACCAAAACCATCTTGACCGATTCTTACGCCATCGTGGATAATAAAATTATCGCCTATACTTGCACACTTAATAGATACATTGGCATAAATATAACCATTGCTGCCAATTGCTACATCATCGTAAATTACTGTATTGGCTCCAATATAGACATTATCGCCAATCACCACATTTTTACCAATACTGACAAAGTTATCAATATGGCAATTTTTGCCTATTTTGGCACTCTCGTGAATATCTGTTATATTTCCTCTGTATTCAGAAAACTGCTGCAACGGATACAGCTGCATAGATGTAGTAGCAAAAGCCAAATACGGGTCAGACACCACAATTAGTGTTAAGCCTTGCGGTGCTTTATCAATATATTTTTCTACTATAAAGCAGGCACCGGCTTTGGTATTGCTGAACTCTTCTAAATAATCCGCCTTATTAAAAAACGAAATATCATTTAGAGTAGCCTTTTCTAAGGATGATGCCGAATTTATTATTAATTCGGCATTACCAATTACATTACCACCAACCAGTTCAGCAATTTCTTTAACAGAAAAAGACCGAACAGCTTTAAAATACTTTGACATCAGTCTTTACTAGGCTACTTTTTTAAGGGTAACTTTAGGAAGAGCAGCGTCTAACTTTTTAAGAACTTCGTCAGAAATATCATTTTTAGGATCAAAATGTGCCAAAGCCATGGAATTATAAACAATTTCAAGATTTTTAGCTTTTACAACATCGGCAATAGCTTTTTTAAGCTGAGCTTCAATGGTTTGTAAAACATCGTTATTATTTTTTTCAAACTCGGTTTGTTTTTGTTGATATTTATTTCTGAAAGCCTCTACTTTTGCTTCAAAAGTAGCTCTTTTGCTGTTAAAATCTGCTTCACTTAGATTAGGTCTGGCATTAACCAATTCTTGTTCTGCGGCTTTCAAAGTTG
>JAISPM010000045.1 GCA_031274895.1 Alphaproteobacteria bacterium | reverse complement strand
ATAGAATACGCCCAAGCCCAAATAATTGATGACTGTAAAGAGTTTCTTAGTGAAATAATTCCACAACTAAGTGATTTAGAGAAAAATGAGCTTAATGCGCTTATTCCAAAGACTACTACATTAGCAAAACAAAGAGGTTGGATTAGGTAGCAAATATAAGGACAGCTTTACTCCTTATTAGCTTCAATGGCGTGAACTCGTAATACTGGTTCTTTCGTTATCGCCATAATTCAGCTAATAAGGAGTAAAGCTGTCCTTATATTTGCCTTGGTGGGGGGAAAGAAGTATAAAAGCAAGTTCTATATCTCTTTAAACTAAATTATGGCGATAACAGGTGTAGCCAATTTACGGTTCACGCCATTGAAGTTTAAAGAGATATAGAACTTGCTTTTATTTATTGGATACAATGCAACATATTTTTGGTAGCGGAGGAGGGATTCGAACCCCCGACACATGGATTATGATTCCACCGCTCTAACCAACTGAGCTACTCCGCCGAAATTGAACTTCTATATTCTATGCGAAAAAAATGATTGTGTCAATAATATTTAAATTTTTTATCCCTGCGAGGCAGTGGATACCAGCCTTCGCTGGCATGACGGATTAATTAATAGTAATCGCACTAATAAACTTATTAACATCGCCACCTAAACTTTCAAACAGTTCAATTTTTGCTTCGGCTAAAGTCTTACCACTTTTAACAATGCTATCCAGCGGATTTAAGAAAACTTCTTCGCCCAGTCCTCTATTCACCAAGCCCTTACGAGCCATGGCTAAAACCTCACGCAAAACATCCACAGCTTTTTGGCTTCTGATATTAGCGTTTAAACCTTGCGTGTAAACATCTTTCCTCAAAGCTAATAAATCTTCATAACGCCATTTTTTTGCTAAACTAAAAGCCTCGTCAAGCACGCTGTTATCGTATAAAATCCCCACAAATAAAGCTGATAGGCTAAGCAGATAGTCCTTATCAGGGCAATCGGCAAGGCGTGTTTCAAGATAGGTTTTTAAGCGCACATCAGGGAATATGGTGCCGAGATGGGTTTCAAAGTCGCGCATTTCAGGCTTAATATCTTTAAATTTATATTTTCCTGTCATAAAATCTTTAAAAGTGATATGCGGAATACGGATATAAGAATTATCGCGATACAAGAAATACATTGGCAACATGATGGCGTAATCAACATATTTTTCAATTGAAAAATCATCCTCAAATACTGCCTGCAACAAACCACTTCGTGCGTTATCGGTATTATGCCACACTTTTACACGACTAGTTAAATCACCACTCAGTTTACCCTCAAAAATCGGAGAGTTGGCAAAAAGAGCCGCTACTAAAGGTTGCAACGCCATGGCAACCCTCATTTTTTTGACTAAGTCGGCTTCACTGCTGTAATCAAGATTAGTCTGCAAGGTGCAGGTTTGGCGCATCATATTTCTTCCCATGCTGCCCACGCGCGCCATATAATCGTTCATAATTTCATAACGTTCCTTTGGCATTAAAGGAAGTTCTTCTAGGGAAAACTTAGGATTAATTCCTAAAAAATACATCCCGACATCTTGCTTGTTTAAAATATTAATTACCTCGGCAAAATATTCCTCCACAAGATTATTAAGAGTTTTTACGTCCTTAACAGGAATGGAAGAAAACTCAAACTGTCCTGCCGGTTCTAAGGAGATATTACCAATATTGCTACTAAGACCGATGGTATTACGGGAGGTTTTCTCGTTAATGTCAGTCCATTTTTTATGGTTAAAACCTCTTAGTATGGAGTGGATTGATGGTCTTGCTAAACCATAGCCATGATAATACGGCAGGGTTGAGAAGTGTTTTTTATCGTATAAAAAACTTTCAAATTCTAAGCCGACCTTAAAATTATCAGGAGATTTAAAGCCATCCACAAAATAGTCTAATAGTTGATTTTTTTTAGTAATTTCTAGGTTTTTATAGGACAATGGAGGGATTCCTTAGTTTTTGTTGATATTTTTATATAGTATTTAGAATTAAAAATTGCAACTAATTATTTGAAAATTAATTAGAGCCGCCAGAGCCGCTGTTTCTGCCCGCAAAATGTTAGTATTAAAATGGACTTGCTTGACAAAGTCTAAAGATTGCAACAAGTTAACCTCAGCAGGAGAAAAACCACCCTCGGGACCAATTAAAAATATTACCTCTCGCAAATCAGTGTTTTCCCGTAAGTATTGCGACATGGTAATGCCATCGCCTCTTTCATACAACCAAAAAATAGTAGAATTTTTATATTTATCTAAAAACTTTGCCAAATTTATATGTGGATTTACCGCAGGAACATCCAGCCTTTCACACTGTTGGGTTGCCAGAATTAATTTTTGCGATATTTTATCTGCGTCAAGTGGTTTATTAACAGTATATTCTGTCCTTACCTGCGTAATTTCATGCGCTCCCAGCTCAACTGCCTTTTCCAGCACAAAATCGTTTGCATCTTTTTTTAGCGGCGCATAGGCAAGATGTAAATGAAAATCTGCCTTAACTGCAGTCCGCATTAAATTTAACACCTGCAATGTGGCTTCTTTTTTGCCAATCCCTGATACCTTAGAAAGAAATTCGCCGCCACTATTAAAAACAGATACATATTCACCTGTTGCAATACGTAAAACTACCACCAAATGATGTAGTTGGTTATCAGACACAGCCACAGTGGAGTTTTCTTTTAATGGTGCATCAATAAATATACGGGTTTTAATTTTCATGTTGGTATATCAAATAAAAATATTGTATTATATTAAATATTTTAACATATTTTAAAACTAAATGCAGAAATGAATCTCTCGAAATTAAGTTCTTATATTAAATTAATGCGGCTTAACAGCCTTTATGGTGCTGCACTACTATTGCTTCCATCCTATTGGAGCTTGGCTCTTAATAATTATAACGAGGGATTTTGGACTCTAATTGCTTTTTATATATTATTTTTCATAGGAGCTATTCTTGCCAGAAGTGCGGGTTGTATTATCAACGATTTAGCCGATATGAAAATAGATGCACAGGTAAAAAGAACGCAAAGCCGCCCTTTGGCGAACGGCGAGATAAGTAAGTCCAAGGCATTTGTTTTGTTGTTTATTCTCGGTTGTTTACTGCTGCTTATTTTATGGATATTTAATTTAATCAGATATAACCCCTTTGCCACAATAATGGCTTTTTTATCGGTAATTTTGGTAATTTTGTATCCCTTTTTTAAAAGATTTTTCTCAGCTCCGCAACTAATGCTTGGTATAACCTTTAACTGGGGCATATTTTTGGCAGATGCCCTGTTAAATTTTAAAATATCGCAGGTTTCAGTCTTTTTGTATATTGCCGCCATTATTTGGACAATTGCCTATGACACGGTCTATGCTTATCAAGATTATGAAGACGATAAAAAAATCGGTGTAAAATCAACAGCGGTATTAATTGGCGAAAATCCTTATAAATGCTTAAAAATCATGTATGTAATTTTTATGATGATTTTATTAGGGATAGGCAACATGAAAGAATATGGCTGGATATTTTTTGTTATTGTGATTGTGGCAAGTGGTATTCTGTTATGGCAGCTGCGTCGCTTGGATTATAAAAATACTGCAGCCTGCGGCAAGTTTTTTAAATACAATGTTTATTTTGCTGTTATGATTTGGCTGGCTTTTTTGATAGGATAGATTATGAAAGACCTAAGAGATTTTATTGCGGTTTTAGAAAAAAATGGGGAGTTAGTGCGATTTAATGAACCAATCAGTTCATTTCTCCAAATGACCGAGCTACAAACTAGGCTCCTTAAGGAAGATGGTGTGGCTCTGCTATGCGAAAATGTATTGAATTCTGATGGTTCACCAAACAAATACCCTGTATTAATTAACTTATATGGTAATAAAAGAAGATTTGCTTTAGGACTTAATAAATCTCTTGAGGAAATTAAGGAGCTTGGTGAGCTGTTGGCATTTTTAAAAAGTCCAAAACCACCGAAAAACTTGAAAGACGCTTTTAACTATCTGCCAATTCTTAAAAAAGTTATGAATATGTCGCCTACGGAGGTTTCGCGCGCACCATCGCAGGAAATTGTGTGGCAGGGAAATGATGTTAATTTAGATGAACTCCCAATTCAGCACTGCCATCCACTAGACGCTGCACCGCTGATAACTTGGGGCATTACCATTACCCATGGTCCAACCTTTGGCGACCCTCAGGCGGAAGAGGTAGACGATTATAATCTTGGCATTTACCGTATGCAGAAACTTTCTAAAAACAAGTTAATTATGCGTTGGTTAGCCCATCGTGGTGGGGCGCAACAGTTTTTGCGCTGGAAAGAAAAATTTCCCGAGCAAGATATGCCTGCCTGCGTGGCAATAGGAGTAGATCCTGCCCTTACTATCGCAGGAGTGTGTCCGGTGCCTGATAATTTATCGGAATATAAATTTGCCGGGCTTTTAGCAGATAAAAAAATAGAACTGGTTAAAAGCAAAACCAATAATATGCTGGTGCCTGCTCATGCTGAAATTATTATAGAGGGTTATATATCGGCAACTGAAACTGCGCCCGAGGGTCCCTATGGCGATCATACAGGTTATTATAACGAGGTGGATGAATTTCCTGTGTTTAATATCACTGCCATCACCATGCGGAAAAATCCGATTTATTTATCTACGTTTACCAGTCGTCCGCCCGATGAGCCTTCAATTTTAGCCGAATGTTTAAACGATATGTTTGTGCCGTTTATTAAGCAACAATTTCCGGAAATCCATGATTTTTACTTACCTGCGGATGCTTGTTCTTATCGGATGGCGTTTGTATCCATAAAAAAAGCCTATGCCGGACAGGCAAAACGGGTGATGATGGGAATTTGGTCGTATCTGCGCCAATTTATGTATACTAAATTTATTGTGGTGGTGGATAGCGATATTGATGTGCGGAATATATCTGATGTGCTGTGGGCAATTTCTACCAATGTGGATCCTGCACGTGATAGTATGATAGTAGAAAATACGCCAATTGATTATTTAGATTTCGCCTCTCCTGTGTCAGGCTTAGGTTCTAAAATGGGCATAGATGCTACGGCGAAAATTTATCCTGAAACCACTCGTGAGTGGGGTCGCAAGATAGTTATGAGCGAAGATGTAGTTCAGTCTGTAGATGTTTTATGGGAGAAATTGCAAAAAAATTATCAAAATAATAAAAAATAGTTTTACTATTTGGAAAACATAGATTATAAGTAAATTATAGATTTGTTTTATTCCCCTCTCAAAGAGAAGGGGTGGACGCCATAGGCGGACGGGGTAGTGGTAAAAAAATGGATACAGTTATGAAATTTAAAGAAGCAGGACTTAGTGCAAAATCTTGGGCGTTTGAAGAGGCAAGAAAAATCCTTGAGCGCATAGGAAACAAAACCCCCTCTAAGGGTTATGTGCTGTTTGAAACCGGCTATGGACCTTCAGGGCTTCCACACATTGGCACTTTTGGCGAAGTGGCGCGCACCACCATGGTGATATATGCCTTTAGTCAAATTTCATCTATTCCTACCAAACTTGTAGCTTTTTCTGATGATTTAGACGGATTTAGAAAGGTGCCTACCAATATTCCCAATCAAGAAGATATGAAAAACTATCTTGGATTACCACTTACTAAAGTTAAAGATCCCTTTGGATTATACCCTAGCTTTGGCGAACACAATAATGCCAAGCTCCAAGAATTTTTAAATAAATTCGGCTTTAAATATGAATTTTACAGCTCAACTAAATGTTATCAATCGGGTATGTTTGACGATGCCCTTATGCAAGTATTAAAACATTACGATGAAATTCTCAAAGTAATGTTGCCAACACTGGGCGATGAGCGGCAAGAAACCTATTCGCCTTTTTTACCAATCAGCAAAAAAAGTGGGAAAGTTCTACAGGCGAAAGTTGTAGCACATTCCTATGAAGATGGCACAATTACCTATATAGAAGAAGACGGCACTGAGGAAACCACGAAAGTAATCGGTGGAGCCTGCAAACTACAGTGGAAAGTAGACTGGGCAATGCGTTGGTATGCTCTTGAAGTAGATTACGAAATGTCAGGTAAAGATTTAATTCCATCCGTGGAATTATCTTCTAAAATTTGTAAAATTTTGGGCAAACAGCCGCCGTTATCTTTTACCTATGAATTATTTTTAGATTCCAATGGCGAAAAAATTTCTAAATCTAAAGGCAATGGGCTTTCTATTGAAGAATGGCTACGCTATGGTAATCAGGAAAGTTTAGCTTATTATATGTATCAAAAGCCGAAAACCGCTAAAAGATTATACTTCGATGTTATTCCTAAAAGTATTGACGAATGGTTGGCGTCTGTGGCTAAGTATGATAGTTTGAGTGCGGAGCAAAAAGTTGAAAGTCCAATTCTGTTTGTGCATCAAGATAATCCTCCTGTGGGGCTTGAAGAAATTAGTTTTTCGTTGCTTCTGAATTTAGTAAGTGTGTTAAATACCACAGATAAAACTCTCATTTGGCAATTTATTAATAAATATAAGGCTTTAAACGAGTCTACAAAAGCGGTTGTAGATAGTTTACTGGATTACGCCATAAATTACTTTGATGATTTTGTGAAACCGACAATTTCATATAAAGCCCTCTCTACACAAGAAAAAGAATTATTAGCGAAATTGGCAGGTGCTTTGGCGGAATTGCCTGAGAACTCCACCGGTTTGAGCGTGCAAAATGTAGTTTATGCCATTGGCAAAGAAAGTGGCATGGAACTAAAAGATTGGTTTAAATTACTGTATGAAAGTTTATTAGGACAGGAAGAAGGTCCGCGCATGGGAAATTTCTTTGCCCTTTATGGTTTAAAAAATTCCATAGAATTAATTAATAATAAGATAGGATAATAATTAATAATGAAGGATTCGGTTTGGGACGATAGTCTCGTTGATAGGCTAAAAGATTTATACTTAAATAAGAGTATGACCGCAGTCAATATCGGTAATGAGTTGGGATTTTCTAAAAACGCCATTATTGGTAAAATCCATAGATTGCAGCTTAACGCTTTAAAAGAGGGAACAGCTAAGGATCAGGGAGTCTCTCAAGCGGCAGCATCGCCGGCATTACAAATGGATACCCTTTTTACCATCGATACCGATAACAGCAACATCAAAAACGTTATAAACATTGCCAAAAAAAGCAATACCGTTATTAAAAATGAACCAACAATAGCCGTAGCCCATCATTCATCTTCTAACTTACAACCCACTACCGAGCTTGAGCATAACCGCATTAATCATGAAGTTTTTCAACTGCAGTCAAAAAATTCAAAACTTGGTAAATACAAATTAGCAGATATTGAATTTAATATGTGCGTATGGCCTTACGGCGAAGATAACTTTACGTTTTGCGGTGCAAAAACATCGGCAGGCAAAAGTTATTGTGAGGGACATTTAGATTTAGTTTATTTCGTTACCAAAAAATTCCCGAAAAAGAAATATGCCACACTGGAAGAAGAAGCCGAAATTGAAGAGGTGGAAGACTTTGAAGAGGAAGAAGTGGAGATTTAATATAAATTGGAAATAATCAAAAGAATTACAAATATTTTTAGTGGCTTTGAAGAAAAAAATTACACAAAAATTTTTGTTAATTTAAATGATGTCGCATTTCCGATTTTATTATCATATATAGACAATAATACCCGCCAAACCATAGAACCCCATTTAAAAGATTATTTTACATGGTATAACGACCATCTTTATCTATTGCCAACCTATAACACTCCGCAAAAAATTACGGAAGTTTTTGGTGTTTTTGCCAAAATTTTACAAGAGCAGGGAATTCTTAAACTTCGTGGCGAAAATATTGTGTTGCAGTCTGTTGATGGCAAACACAATTTCGGACACGTGGATAGAGCCTTACTGCATATTTTCGGACTTCTTGCCCATGGCGTGCATTTAAATGCTTATGTAGAGGTAAATGGCACCAAGCACTTATGGATTGCTCGCCGCTCTAAAACCAAAATACATGATCCCTTAAAGCTGGATAACCTAGTAGCAGGAGCAGTTTCACTAGGATATTCTGACTTTGACACTCTATTTAAAGAAGCCGGTGAGGAAGCGGGAATCCCGCAAGATTTAGCGGTAAATGCAGTTTTAGCCAAAAACATTGCTTATAAAGTTAATAAATATGGCGGTTTGCGAAACGATATAGTTCATATTTTTGAGCTTTCTTTGCCACAAGATTTTATTCCCACCGCTGTTGATGGTGAAGTAGAAGAGTTTTTTCTAATGGAATCATCTGCAGTAGAAAATATGTTGATAGCTGATTTTGAGCAATTTAAATACAACAGCGCATTAACCATTCTGCACTTTTTATATCATCATAATTTAATTAAAAATCTTGAATTGCACAATTTTTTAGATAATTTATTTAATTAAAATCGCAATAATCCCAGCAACTATAACAAAAAACATGCCAACTACAAGATTAAATTTTATACTGGTTCTGGAATCTAAGTGGTGAAATTTTTCTTCTAAGCTATCCATTCTTCCATTTAACCTAGTTTCTACATGGTTAATTTCAGCTTTTAGATTAATCTCTACCTTATCTATTTTATGAGAAAGTTTATCAATCTTATTATTTTGCTCTAACTCAATAGTTTTAACCTTAGAAGATGTTTCTAAATTATTTTGTTCTATTTTTGAGTATAATCTTTCTAGTTCTACTTCCACATTAAGTGGCTTAGAATCTAAAGACTTAATTCTTTTTAAGGATTTTGCTACTTTTTTGTTAGAGCCGGGTGTTAAATCTGTAAAACTACTAACTTCTTTTAGTGCTATATCACTACTCATAACTAACCTATAAAACCATTTTATTTATTATAACATAAATATTCTACCTAATAAAGGGGAAAAATGTAAGATTAATAAGTCTCTACCTAGAATTGCAAAATACTAATACCCATGTTATAATAAGAAAAAACGATTCTATAAAAAAGGCAAAGGCACATGAAAAAGATTGGTATATTTCTAATAGCTTTATTAATGTCCGTTGGAGTAGCAGCGGCAGATACAATACCCGATGGCTACACCATTGTAAAGCAGGCTTTTAGCATGTGGCGTGGACAGGAATCCGCTAGTTCTACCATGACCATGACCATCACCCGCCCCGATAGAACCGAAAGTATGACGCTGCAATCGTGGTCTATGGGCGATACCAAATCCGTCGCAAAGTTTGTAGCTCCTGCCAAATATAAAGGGCAGGCGATTTTGGTTATTGGCGATTCCATGTGGACTTATTCGCCGAAATCGCGCAGAAGTATTAAAATTGCCAGCTCACTAAAATCTAAACCTTGGATGGGCAGCGATATGTCTTACGATGATATTGCGGTATCCTTAGAGTCCTTAAGCCAATACACCTACACCGTAGTATCAGGCACCAAAGATAACACTCCTGTGTATATCATCACCGCCATACCATTTAAAGATGCGCCAATTGTTTGGGGTAAAGAGATATATTATATTCGTAAGTCAGACAACGCCATGCTGGCGAAAGAGTTTTTCGACCAAGCCGGTAATATGATACGTCGGTTTGATGCCATTGAAATTGGTTTTTATAATAATGATAAAACTAAGCCCATCATGAAGCACATGCGCGTAACCAACCTAGAAAAAGAGGGCTGGTTCACCGATTTTATCATAGAAAACACTCAGTTTAATATTCCGCTCAGTGATGATATTTTTAGCCTTGCCAACTTAGAAAGACCATAGAGCGCAAACATGCTGAAAACCATCTTTAAAATTGCTCTGCGCAATGTTTTGCGGCGTAAGTTGCAAACAGTTCTGTTAAGTTTTATGATATTTATTACCACGCTTGCCATATTTTTAATGGTAGGCTTTCAAAGTGGCTCTTATCAGCTGATAGAAAATTCTTATACGCAAGTGTTTAATGGCGATATTCAGGTGCGCAATGCCGCCTATAACGATATTGAAGATTTTGATAAACTTATAACTGAAGAAGATATTACCCTAATTCAGTCCACACTTGCTAAGTTCACGCAAACCCCAGTTTTTAGCACCATCAGATACATTAACTTTGGACTAGGCGATTTTAACGATAAAAACTATGCCTTTCAGCTGGTAGGAGTTGAACCATCTACAGAGCCAAACCTTTCCATAGCCGCTTCGCACATAATAAGCGGAGCCTTTTTAGATGAAAAAAGCTATAACGATGTGGTAATGGGTGTAGATTTAGCCGCTTTTTTTAACATTAAAGTGGGCGACCAAATTGTGCTAATGACCACCGATATTTACGATAGCTTTGTGATAGATAGCTTTTTAGTAAAAGGCATTTATCAAACCGGCGACGCTACCCTAGACAAAAACACGGCGTTCATTCATAGAAATTATTTTAACGATAACATAGCCTACGGCAATAATGCCACCAATATTACCATTAAACTTAAAGATACCAGTTATAGAAACAATCTGAAAACTTTTCTGCAGAAAAATCTGCCAAGCCATTTAGCGGTGTTAACTTGGGATGAAATTCTGCCAAGTATTAAACAAACCATTCAATTCCAATTCATGATGAGTATGTTTTTTTATGTCTTGCTAATTACTATCATAAGTTTTACCTTAATAAATTCTATGATGTTAGCTACGCTTAAACGCATGCCCGAGTTTGGAATTTATAGTAGTATTGGTTTGAACAACCGCTACTTTAAGTGGATTTTATTTTTTGAAAACTTTATCCTTTGCACTTTAAGCGTAGGATTGGCTACAATTGTAGGTTTAGCTATTATCTATCATTATTCCATTGTGGGAATTCCGCTGCCGGGCATAACTCAAGAAAAAGGAGTGCCGCTAACTTTAATAAATAATGTTATATATCCTAATTTACATTCTCCTCTGTTGTTAGTGGGTCCTTTATTAGTATATGCTTCGGTTATGTTGGCGATTATCCCTCCAATTATTAGACTGAATCGTGCTAATCCTGTGCAAGCAATTACTTCCAATTAAGAGGAAATTATGTTAAAAAATATCCCAATAATTTTTAATCTAGCCCTGAAGAGCGTTTTTAATAATTGGTCTAAAAATAAGGTTATCATAGTTATTATTATTGTTTCTATTATGCTAATTCAAATTTTGCTTGGCGTGGCAGAGGGTTTTCGCGGACAGGTTAAAAACTTTGTGTTGGATTCTTTAATTGGTAATTTAAAAATTATGAATCCACAATATAAAATTGATTCCTCCATTAAAAATAATTTTGTGATTAGTGAACATGCCCTGCAGCAAATTGCCGCTATGCCCGAGGTTCGTGGGCTGACAAGACGCATTCAAGTGCCTACCGTATTCAAAAGTGAAAGAAACATCCGTAATGGTATTATTGTAGGAATTGATACTAACACAGAGAAAGACCTTTCATTCATAGGAAAGTCTTACAATTATAATAACTTTACTACCGTATTTGCTGGCAATGGCATTTTAATTGGGAATGAACTACTTACAAAACTACAAACCGAAAAGCACTTTAAAATTGTGGCATCCTCACAAGATGTCAACGATAAACTGGTGGAAACCGCCTATTTCATTAACGATACTTTTTCTTCTACATTACCAAATGTGGAAGAAATGTTCACCTTTACCGATATAAACTTTGTAGCGAAAACCTATGGCTTAGGTAAGGCAATTACCGAGGTTTCCATCGTTTTATACGATGATAATACCATTGATGAGGTTTTTGCGAAAGTAGCACCTTTAGTTCCTCATGGAGCGCAGCTTTACACATGGGGCGATTTAAATCCGTTCTTTAAAAGCTGGCTGGATATGATGTATATAGTTTTAATGGTATTTTTTGGTATTGTATTTTTTGCGGCAACAATCCCTCTTATGAATACCATTTTAATTTCAGTATTGGAGCGTATTCATGAGTTTGGCATTATGCAAGCCTTAGGCTTCAAAAAGTCGTATTTATTTTTATATATCATGTTTGAGGCAGCAATAATTTTAGTTATTGGGATTGTAATTGGGGTAATTTTAGGACTTATTATTACGGGAATCTTCTCTTATATAGGTATAAATATTGCACCATTTTCTGCCGGGAGTGCGAATATAGGATTGGGAGACCATATTTATCCTAAGTTAGATGTTTTAAGTAGCTTAAAAGTAGCTTTAGCTATGTTAGTTTTAGGAGTTGTTGCCAGTATTTATCCAAGTATTCGGGCAATTTTATATAACCCAATGCAAGCCCTAGCGAAAAGAAGGAGTTAAAATGAGTTTAATTGAAGTAAAAAATGTTACCAAAATTTACAAACAAGGTAAAATTGATAACTACGCCCTTAGGGGCGTTAGTCTAGATATAGAAGCAGGCGATTTTGTGGTGCTATCAGGTCCTTCAGGTTCGGGAAAATCTACATTGCTTAATATTATCGGTAGCTTAGATAATGCCACATCGGGCGATGTTTTCATAGATGGCAATAATATCTCTAAAATGAGTGCGTCTGCTTTAGCGGATTTCCGTTTAAACAACATGGGTTTTATTTTTCAATCCTACAACCTATTTCCTGTGCTGACTGCCCTTGAAAATGTGGGCTTGGCTTTAGAGTTAAAAGGAATTCCTCGGGCAGAAATAATTAGCAGATCAACTGCAGCTCTAGAAGAAGTTGGTTTGAAAGACTTTCTAAAAAGAAAACCAAACGAATTATCGGGTGGACAGCAACAGCGGGTAGCCGTGGCAAGGGCTTTGGTGAGTAAGCCTAGGCTAATACTGGGCGATGAACCAACTGCGAACCTAGATAGTGCCAATTCTGAAAGTTTAATAGATTTAATGAAAGCCATGCAAGATAAGTATAAAACCACGGTGATACTATCCACCCACGATAGCATGGTATTATCAAAATCTAAAAGGGTAATTACTTTAAGGGATGGACAAGTTGCAAGTAGCTAAATATATCCCCTATGTATTGGTTTTGTTTAGCATTAATGCGTATGCAAACTTAAGTTTTAACGATTATTTCAGTGTCAGTGGAGCAGAAAATTATAATCGCGATGCTGATCCTAAAATCAGAAGTGAAATCCGTATTGATAACCGCTTAATTAGCAGTTATTTAATTGACCCAACTCCTGAAAGTATTGGTTTTAAGTTTGAGGCGCATTTACTTAGCAGCTATGATAGGTCTCCGGTTGGAGAGGTATCTTTGCCGACTAATTTAGTAATAAAAAATGACCGCACGAATTTATTTAATTTAATGTATACCAAAGAATTTAATCAAAATTCCACCTATAGCGATACGGTTATCAACAAAATAGATAGATTTTATTTTTCACTATATAACAATAATTATGAAATCACCGCAGGGAGAACGACTTTAACATGGAGCCGTGCGCGGATGTTTCATGTGAGCGATTTTTTTAATCCGCAAATACCCGGGTTTTACG
>JAISPM010000033.1 GCA_031274895.1 Alphaproteobacteria bacterium | reverse complement strand
GGATATTTTCTTTTGTTTTTGAATAGATTGTATAAGCGTAAGTATGCAAGATGTTGTTTAAGGCAACAATATCTTTGCATACTTCTACCCGTGTTTATTATACACTGATGTGGCGGGGTTGCATCTTTAATATAATTCTTTATCCACTCAAAATTCCCCTCTCAAAGGCGAAGGGGTGGACACCGTAGGTGGACGGGGTAGTGGAATCTACAGTTTATGAGTAGCATTAAAAATTTATTTATTTTTTGCTAAATGATTCCCCACTACCCCGCCTCCTACGGAGGCACCCCTTCTTCAAGAAGGGGAATTTAGAGGGTTAAGAGTATAATCCATATCTCGCAATGTGTTTAAAAATAGTTTGTTAATCTTTTTTGCTTGATACTAAATTCAGCACGAAAGATTTAAGACATCACTGATTTACAATTATATATTTTTCTTAAAATATGCAAACTAATGGGCTTGTAATTATCAATTCTTGGGATAATCATGGGTTTTGTAAATCAGTTTGTCTAACCATTCTATTAAAACGTAGCTTGGTGGGTAATATCTTCGGAGATGAGATTATTACTATCATATTTCTTAATAGTCTCCCCCAAACAACTACTCCACTTCAATAAGTGCCGGAGTTTGGGTGAAAAGGATGAAGCCTTTAATTTTATGAGTAGGATAAATATTAGCAAGCAGGCTTTTATAAAGGTTAATCTGTCTTTGGTAAGGTATAGGGATAATTTTTTTGGCTTGTGAATATTTATAATCAATAATAATAACTTCATTTTCTAAAACAATTAACTTATCGATTCTACCTGATACCATCTGCTCGCAGCCGGCTTCTATCACAGATCCGCTTAGGGAAACCTCATTCAGGCTATTGCCGCTAAACATAAAGCTAAATTCAGGATTTTTAATGATATTGTTGATGTTTTTCTTAATATCCGCTTTATCTTCCTCTCCAAAAGGTTGCTGTGCCAGAAAATTATCCATAAAAATATCCGCCTCATTCAGTGGAATATAATTAAGCTGTTCTAAAATTTTGTGGATAATGGCTCCTTTATTAACAACCAGTGGTAGAATTTGAGTGTTAAGAATATCCAGCGGAGAGCTAAAATATGGCTCATCAAATATTAGTTTGCTGGGAGTTAAAGGCTTACTTGGCGATGGCTCAGCAGGGGCTTTTTCATACGCCCATTGTGGAATTTCCACAGGAAGTTTTTTAACTACCTGAATAGAGGGTTCTACCAAATTCTGCAATCGCCATACTTTATTGGAAGTAAATCCTAGGTTCGGACTAAAGAAATCGTCTTCTTCCTCGGTCAGCACCTCTGCTATATTTGAGGTCAATGCTTTAAACCAAGTGTGAGAATCCTTAGATAAATCTTCAACATTTTCGGTGTTAGAAATTGAGGCAACATAAAGCTGTTCTTCCGCCCGCGTGATTGCCACATACAATAATCTTTTAGATTCTTCCAAGTCTAAATTTTTGTGGTTATCTTCTAAGTTCTTAATTACAGCTGCCTTAATTTCCTTTTTTGGTGCAATAATTAAAAGCGGTTTATTCATATCGCCATTAAACATAATCTCTTTGCGGGGCGCGCGGTTATCTAAATCGTTAATTAAAAACACAATTTTAGATTGCAATCCTTTAGAACCATGAATACTCATAAGATTTATCGCATCGGCGTCCTTAGAAACTTCCCGTTTTATGCTGCTGTCGTAATTTTCTATAAATTTTAGGAAGGATTGCAGATTATCTTCATTTTTAGCTTTAAAACTGAAAATTAGGTTCATAAATTCATGCAAAGGGTCTAGCACTTCCATTCCTAACCTTTGAATGAACTTAGAAATATTAGTCTGCCCTGCTGAGGATTCATAAAGAATGTGAAAGAATAAATCAAAAATGCTTTTGAAGTCCACCAAGTTGAGCCAACTGCTTAAAGTGGCATGAATTTGGGAATGCGTATGTTTTAAATTAGCGTAAGCATCTGCCTTAGCATAATGGACAATATTAAAAATATCTTCATCAACCAAATTAAACATGGGACTTTTTAAAATGCAAGCGAGGGAAAAGCTATCTTTAGGCTGCGATAGAAAGCGCGCTAGGGCAATCATATCCTTAATGGCGATGTTGTTTTTAAGATTAATTCTATCAATTCCTAAAACCGGAATATTTTTATCTTTAAGAAGTTTAACGATGTAGTCTAAGGTGAAATTGCCGGCGCGCTTACGGTAAAGAATCAAAATATCGCCATAAGCAACTCCTTGCTGATTATGCAAAAGTTCAATTTTTTTAACTATGCTGCCGGCAAGGGCTTGGAATTTATCTACGGCACCATCTTTATCCACGGAAATTACAGACCACACTTCCACAACTGATGGCTTATCGGTATGATAAACCTTATGGGTTAGCTCCTCATTGGAATACGGCACATTTGACGTGTCAAACAAGTTTTTACTAACATTGTTCACCATGGCAATAATGCCTGCGGAAGACCTGAAAGATGTGTTCATATCTAAAGCCAAAAAAGGCTTGTTGGCATTTTGAATTTTATTTTTTAAAAATTCACGGGTGGTGCTGAAGGAATAGGGATCCGCTCCTTGAAAGGAATAAATGGATTGTTTAATATCGCCCACCACAAAAATTGTGCGGCTGTTTTCTTTGGCACTGTTGCCGCTGAAAAAATCTTCAATCAGGGCTTTGATAATTTCCCACTGCATAGGAGAAGTATCTTGGGATTCATCCACCAGAATATGGTCGATTTTTTGGTCTAACTTATACATTATCCACGCGGCGTAGGCTGGATTATTAAGAAGTTCATCGGTTTTCATAATGAGGTCGTTAAAATCTAAATAACCGTTTTCATATTTCAACTTTTGATACTGTTTGTGGATAGCTAAGGATATTTGCATTAGTGCAAAGTTTACCTCAGCTGAAGCAGTTGCTTTTATTTCTGTTAATGTGTTGATTAAATTATTATTAATTGCAGCGATGGTTTCTAAAATAAAGTCTTCTTTACCATCTAATTTTGCGATAATATCTTTAGTTAAAACTTTCTGATAGGCGGTTTCTTTATCAGTTAAAAAAAACTTTTTCCAAATCTGAAATTTTTCTACTTGTTGCGATAGTGGATATTGCAGAAACTCATTTATACCAACAACATTAAAATATTTTGGCGATAAATCTTTTTCTTGAAAAATTTTTAGGCTGGCGCACAGAGCAGTGGTATCTATTTCAAGAAAATAATTTTCAAGGATTTCACTGGACGTAAACTTTTGATTGGCTTTAAGATAGGCATAAATTTCTGCTTTTAACAGTTCTAAGGAATGCTCCGTATTATGTTTTCTGGCAATTAGCTCTAATTTTTCGGAATAATTAAGAATATTGCTGATAATATTTTCAAAAGTATACTGCGAAAGATTTTTGCTTAAATGTGAAAGAATGTTTTCTATATACGAATTAGATTGGGAGTCTTCCATGGTGGCATTAAGAATCTCATCAATTGCCTGCTTTTTTATGCCCAAAACCACTTCTTCTTCAATTACGCTAAAATATGGTGGAATGTTGGCTTCCAGTGGAAAGCGCGCTAACAAATTTTGGCAAAATGAGTGAATGGTTTGAATCCGCAACTCCCGAGGATGGTTAATAATTTTAGAAAATAATTGTTTTGCTAAATTTAGCTCTATCTCAGTAGGTTCTTGGTTAGATAGCTCCAGCAGTGCCGAGTGCAGCTCAGTATCGTTCATAATACTCCACTTCGATAGAATACTCATCAGGCGGTTAATCATCTCAAAGGCGGCAGCTTTAGAATAGGTGATACATAGAATATTATCTATACCTACACCTGAAAGCAGCAGACGCAAGAGCCTATCCACAAGGATTTTAGTTTTACCGGTGCCGGCAGATGCACTTACCCAAACGGAATATTCAGGATTAGACGCCTGCTGTTGCGGGGAGAATGTTTTATTCATCATTTTCCTCCATGGATAGGTTGGTATTCCATTCATCAAACCTTATAAAATGCTTATGCTCGCTATAAACTTTTTTGTCGGTTGTATTAAATTCGTAAGGTGATAAATCGATATAATATTTCGCTAAAAGGGTTTCTATGCTGAGCATAAATTCAGGAAGATATTCTGTAATATTTGGAATCCCGTTATCTTTTTTCTCTAGGTTATCTCCCAGTTTATTAGGAAAAAATATGTATTTGCTGGCAATGCTTTCATAATTATATTTAATATCCGCAAACCCTTGGTGATATAAAATTAAACTTAAAATTAGCAGCTGTTGTTGATAGTCTTCTATTTTAGATGTGGCTGTGGTTTTATAATCAAAAATATTGATGGTGGTGGTAGTTAAAATATCAATCCTGTCGGCTTTGCCGCTAAGGGTTATTTCGATATTGCCCACCTTAATAGGAATTTTCCCTTCTATTTCTGTGTGCGACTGCTTAATATCATAAAGGTTTTCACTGTTTAATAATTGGAAGATTCCTTTTTGAATAATCGGCATCCTAAAAAGTTTAAAGGTAGGGCTTTGCAGAAAAGTTTTAAATTGTGCATTTACTAACTTCATTAACTCCCAATAAATATTTTCAGGTGGCAAAGTTTTGATAGTATTGATGTTGCCAAAAAAATTCTCCAAAGCCAAATGCAGCGCATTGCCATAATCTTTTTTGTTAGGCGTAGGATTAACTCTATCAAGCGGCTTAATTTTAAGAATTTTCTCAATAAAAAATATATATGGATTCTTAACTAAAGTTTCCAACTGGGTAGCTGAAATTGTATTCGGTCGTGCCGCCGGTGGCGGATTAAAAATAATATTTTCTTTAAGTGGCGTAAAGGTTTTAGGGATATTCATATTTTGTTGAATATCGTAAAGGCATTGCTTGGAAGATTCTTCTGCTACTTTATAATAATCTAAAAAAGTTTGCAGCTGTAATAGCCAACGCGAGGGCGTAGTAAGTTTACCTTGTTCTTTTTCACTACGCACCAGTAATACCTCGCTGCCTCCCATAATTTGAGCGAAAACATTGGCTTTTAATCCAATTTGCGAGTCTTCCGGTAAAAAGCCTAACTTTGCCATCATGCTTGGGCTTATCCAAGGATTTTGGGCAGGTAGAAAAGGCATTTCCTTGTCATTCATGTTAGCTACAATTAGTAAATCGTGTTGGATTAAATTATTCTGCAATTCGCCGTAAATATAAAGCCGTGGATGTTTGTTGTAAATGGCGCGCATGTTTACATCAAAGATAGACTTTTTTAAAATCTCCATATATTCGTGGGCATTAACCTCACCAATATTGAGCGATTCTTCTAAAAGATTCGCAAGCAGCATTGATAATTCTTTACCTTCTTGCTCCGCCCATAAATCACTTTTGGTTTTTTCAGTATTAAGTGTGAATTTTTCAGCGATTTTAATATGGCTAATGAGCGTTTTTTGAAAGTTTATTTTTTGGTTATATTGGCAAGATTTTTGTAATGCCAGCACATCGGCAAAATTATTTTCTAAATGATTAAAAAAATCCAGCATATGGGTTTGAGCTTTTTTGTTTAAATGCTCCATTTTATTGATTTCGTTTTTATAGCCGGCGATGGTTTTATTATCCAGTAAATTACGAAACAAATAAAAATCTAAGCTCTGTGCAGTGTTTAAAATATTGCGTCGACTTAAACCCATTACGCAAAAAGGGTGCTTTAAAAGAGCGAGAAAATCTTCAGGAATAAAGCCATGAGAGATGATATTTCCTACCAGTATAAAAAATTTGGCTTGCAGAGAATTACTAAGAGAGGTTCCTAAGTAATCGTCCACCTCAATATCATACTGATTTAGCAAGGCTTGCACGCGGGTAATAAGGTTTTGATTGTTAGAAATAAGTCCGGCGGTTTTGCTCTGAGTTTCTAAGCATTCGCGCATGGCGAGGGCAACCACTTTGGCTTCTTCTTCCTCGTTATTAGTTTTAATAACACTAAATTTTTGGTTGAAGTTTTGAATATCTTTCGTAGCCTCATTTTTATAAAGAACATTGTCAAAGGTTCTATGGATAATGTTTTCCTGTGGAGTAATTGTAGGAATATCTAAAATACTTTCCCTTTTAGTCTTTAGCTTGCTAAGCATGTTGGCAATTACTTTTTGCGGATGAGTATAGTCTAAATTATTAAAATCATCCTCCGACATATTTTTATCAATGCCATAAAAATAGATGTCTGATTTGGGCATTGCCTTAATAGTATTTAGCAAGTTAATGTTATCTTCATAAAAAGACATCAGATTCAACGCAATAACATGGCTAGTGGGCGGATTTTCCTTAAAAATTTTTGTTTGCAGCTGCAGCGTTAATTTTTGCTGCAAGGCAACATCTATACAGCCCTTCTCCTCAAGAATTTTTGGATAAAAACTTGTGGCGATGTGTAAAAATTTTAAAATTTCTTGCCAGTGAATGGCTAAGCCTGATTCTACGATATCTTCTAAATTGTTGAAATCTATATTTTCCCAATAGGCTTTGTCGATTAAATCTCCTAAATAGTATGCGCTTTCTAAAGACTGCGTAAAACTTAATCTGCCATCCATTTTTTTTATGAGTTTTGCTAAAATAAATGACCGTTCTCTTTTAGAAACGGTTGGCTTTAGGATATCTGCGAAATCCTCATTAAATAGGGCGGAGTTGTTAGAGATAATATATTGTGTATCGGCAACGGAAATCATCTTTGGTAAAATTAAAGATTTTGCCTTGGAGACCCTTAAAAATCCGATTTGCAGATTTTTAATAATCCTTTGATTGGGTGTAAGAATTAAATAATTAAACAGGTTTTCTAAATTATCTTGATTATCGTTTAGTAATTTTTCGCAAAAAACATCAATGAAAGATTTCTCAAAAGGGATATTATAAATCATGATTGATAGCCTTGAAAATATCTTCATATTTTTTAGAAAAACTAATTATCATTTTTCTTGTGGTGCCTTCGTTTATAATATTAATTTTCACAAAATGCTTAGGAGTATAAGAGCCTAATTTTTCTGACCATTCAATTAAGCAGGTGTTTAATAAAATTTCTTCAAGCCCCAGCTGACGTAGCTCAATCTCGTTTTCTATGCGATATAAATCTAGGTGATACACAGTGCCAATGGTGGTTTCGTAAGATTGCACTATAGGAAAAGTTGGGCTGGTAATGTTTTGCGGCACGGTAGACAGCGCATTAATAAAAAAACTTGCGAAAGTAGTTTTGCCGGCTCCAATATCGCCACTTAGTAAAATTACAACTCCTTGCAGATATTTACTTAAAATAATTGCGATTCTTTGCGTATCTTCTATGCCGAAAAGTGTATATTCTATTTTCATATTAAAAATTATAGACAAAAATCAAAAATTATTCCACAATGTAATAAAGTTTAACGGGTTAGGAGTAATAATTTTGCAAACATATAATACTGATATTTTAATTGTAGGAGCAGGTCCTGTAGGAATTTTTAGTGTTTATCAAGCAGGATTTTTGGGCATGAAAACCATCGTGGTAGATGCTCTTGCTGAAATCGGCGGGCAACCAATTGCGCTGTATCCTAATAAATATATTTACGATATTCCTGCCTATCCTAAAATTCAGGCAGCAGACTTAATAGAAAAACTGATTCAGCAAGCAACTCCTTTTATGAAAGATGGCAGCGGTGTATTTCTTTTAAACTCGCAAGTATTAGAGTTGAGTCGAGGGGAAGACAAGCAATTTTGCGTGAAAACCTCCATGGGCGATACTATTTACGCTAAAGCAATTGTAATTTGTGCCGGTGCAGGGGCTTTTGGTCCTAACCGTCCGCCGTTGGAAAACATTGAGAATTTTGAAGGGCAGTCTGTGCATTACTTTGTAAAAAATCCTGAAATTTTCCGTGATAAAAATATTGTGATAGCAGGCGGTGGCGATTCTGCAGTGGACTGGGCGATTGAACTATCTAATATCGCTAAAAAAATATATATGGTGCATAGAAGAGATAGTTTCCGTGCCGCTCCAGCTTCCGTAGAGCAACTAAAAAAATTAGCAGACGAGAGCAAAATTGATATGGTAATTCCTTTTATGTTGGATGGTTTAAAAGGCGACGGTAAAATTTTAAAAAGTGTTATTCTGAAAGACTTAGACGATAACAAAAAAGAAATTGAGGCAGACCATCTGCTGGCATTTTTTGGTTTATCGCGTAGCCTTGGAGAGCTGGAAAACTGGGGTTTTAAAATTAATAAACTTCATTCCTCCATTGAGGTGAATCTGCCAACCTGCGAAACCGCCATTGATGGCATTTTTGCGGTAGGCGATGTGGCGCAGTATGAGCATAAATTAAAATTAATTTCCACAGGGTTTGCCGAAAGTTCCATGGCTTTACATGCAGCTTGGAAATATGTTTTCCCTGATAAGCCCTTCCATTTCGTTCATTCAACATCGAAATAAAATTAATATTGCTTGAAAGTAATTTTTTATATATATTTTTTAATTTTATTTTATAATTCCTTATTAATTATTATTAAGTAGAGTTTGATGCTTAGATTTTCATTTGTTTTTATGCTGTTTTTTTTGTTTGCGATTAACTTTAATCCTAGTTCTTTACAGGCTAAAAGTTGTGTTTATAATGATGGTATTACTGGTAATACTAGTAATCAAATCACTGTTTCTGGTTGCGATATCAGTAGTTATACAGATGTTTTAGGAAATGAGGTTCCGGGTGGTACCGTAGCTCCTGATAACAATCCTTTTACTATTAGTCTTAATACTGTAAGTGGCTATATTAGGGAAGTTGGAGGTAATTCTATAAAGCCTTCTAATAACCACACACTCAGCATAAATAATTCAAACATAAGTATTGGTAAACTATTTAATGATACTGCCAGCACGGGATTTTTAATATTAAACAGCAATTCCACTGCAACTTTTATAGATGAGGGATTACAAACCGATAGTGTAAAAATAACCACTTCAAAACTGGTTTTAGATGGTGCTAAGCAAGTTGCGGCAGGAGCAATCCAAGATAATAAAATTAATACCGGGCTTGAGATAGTAGATAATAAATCTTCATTAGTTGTAGATAACAGAGCCACCTTAGATGTTAGCTTAGAAAGTGGCAAGGAAATTAAAGGCAATATCGAAATTAATAATGCTGCAAGTATGACGCTAAACTATAACGATGTTGACCCTGCCGATAAAAAAACTTTTAAAATTGCCAATTTAAGACTAAGTGGCGAAAACTCTACCTTAACTAAAAATGGTGATGGCGAAGTTATCATTGCTAAATCTGCCTTTGATGCTCCGAATGGTAAAGATTTTAAAATAATCGTTAATGATGGTATTTTAAATGCGGGAGCCATTGGCGACCAATCTGATAAGTCTGCTGACGCTTTTACCATTAATGGTGGAAAGTTTAAATACAGCAATGGTAATTTTAAAGCTACTGTTGGAGCTAATGGGGCAATTGAGTTTTTATCTAAAGATAATACCTCCGCCCTGCAGATTAATCCGCAGTTAAATCCAAGTTCGCCGGCTCCGGCTGCTGAGGGCAAATTAATTGCCGATGGTAAATTTTTAAATCTCATTAACACCAACTTAGATACACTGGAGGTTAAATCTGGGACAGTAAACATTGCCACCAAAGATAATTTTAGTCAAAATTATAATACGAATATTACCCATTTAATTATGACAGGTGGAACTGTTGATACCGGTCGTCTTCCCCTTGGTCAGAATGGTGCATATTTTGAAAATATAGAAATTAATGGCGGAATATTTAATTATGCAACCAATGATTTTAGTGGTCTGCAATCTTTAAAAATTTCCAATAAGGGTGAATTTAGATTTTTAGGTGGCACAGACTTAACCCTTGATGGTGTAGATGCAGGAGATGAAGGAATTATAACCTTACAAGCTAACAGCAATACTTTAACTTTAAAGAATTCTGATGTTGCTACCATTAATTTAAATAGCAGCAGTGGTGAAAGCTCTTTAAATATTGATAGTAGTAATCATGTGGGGAAATTAAACATTACCTTTTTATATGATGTTAACACTATGGATATTCAGGGTTCTAACATTGACGAAATTGAAATGAAGCAACGTGGAACTCTTAACATTGAAGGGACTGCTACCATTAAAAGCCTTATTAACAGTAGTGTTTTTACTCCGAAAATTAATATTAAAGGCGGCAACATCGATTTAGTAGCATTAAATCGCTCCGGAGATATTAATATCAGTGGCAGTGCGGATATTAAAAATCTTAGCTTAATAGGGTTTGAGAAAGTTAATATCGATGGCGGTAATATTGATAATTTCACCGTCAACTCTAAGGGTAAAAAAGCAGAGTTAGTTATGAACGGCGGAAACATAGGAACTTTTCGTTTAGAGCAAATAATTGCCAAATTGGAGCTTAAAGGCACTACAATTGACACTTACGAAATCGCTCTTGAAGACCAAACCTTTGATTTCACTCAACAAAAAGTAAACAATTTAGTGTTAGACGGTAAGAAATCTGTTGTGAATCTCGGTGATGGTAAAAATATCCCGACACTGCAAACAATTATTCTTGACCAAGGAACCCTAAATTATAACTACGACAAAGATAATACCATTAAAAGTATTACCACCACTATAGATCACCCAAAATACCCTCAAGAAGAGTGTAAGGATGATGATAAAAAGTGTAAAGAAGAAAACGATAAAAAACCACTTATTGATACGGAGTTTAAAGTTGAGGCAGGAAATGCTACTTTAACCACCGATAAAATTAAGTTGGAAAATCTTAATTTGCAAAGTGGTTATATTAAGGTTAATGATAATTTTGAAACCGAGAAAAAGCTAACCATCGCTGTTAGTGGCGATCAAAAAACTGATCTTAATAATCGACCAAAAATATTTGTTGCCGGCGATGTTAAAATGGCAGGTGAACTAAATGTAGAATTTAAAGAAACCTACGAATTTTTACTGGGTGTGGAAAATAAATTTTCACTGATTCAATATAGTGGAGCCTTAGATAAATCTACGGAATTTAAGTTCTTGACTAATCTTTCTTATTGGTTTGATGTTAAAGAAGAGGAAGCAAAGAATTCTTTATTGGTTGCCATCAATAGAAAATATTCGTATAAGGAAGTGGTAGAACAAAATGGTGGCGGCAGAAAAGGTGGTATTTATGATATGGCAGGTTTGCTTGACGATATGATAACTAAACGCCGTGGCATGCCCGACCACATGAAATTAGTTATTACCGGTCTTGATACCAAATCGCCCGACGGTAATGCACTTATTGTGAATATTTCTAAGCTCTTGCCTGTTAGTAATCGGGTTTATGCTAATTCCATTCATACCAATAATCAAAAAAATATTGATATGCTGTCCACCGAATTAAGAGACTTTACCAACCTTGAGGATAACCTGTGGGCTAAAATTAAATACAGCGCCACTCGCCTGAACGATAACAAGGATGTTATCGGTTATAATGAAAGTTCTCAGGCTATGCAATTGGGTTATTCTAAAATTATTACCACTCAAGCCATCGCAGGAGCAGCACTCAGCTATTGGACAGGAAATTTAGATGGTAATCACTCTAATTTTAGTGATGATTTCACTACGCTAAATGCTGCCGTGGGTGTAGACTACCTGTTTACTCCAAAAATTTACGGTAAAACCATCTTTAATTATTCACATACCCAGTTTAATAATACACGCAACTTGAATTTTATTAAGGTTTCCAATAATTCTAAGGTAAATTCAAGCTCATACCTTACCCATGTGGAAAGTGGCTATATTACGGAATTAGATGATAAATTCTATAACTTTAATGCCACCTATAATGCCTTTTATTCCATTGGTTCTATTGGTATTGGCAGCTATAAGGAAGAAGGATTCGGTAAGTTAAACGTTGGGGGGGCAAATATTTTGGTGAATGATATTGGAATTGGTTCCACTTTTGATAAGGAAATTTTATATCCTGAAAAGGATGTTTCCTTAAAACCTAGTGTATCCTTTGCCGCCGGTATAAGATATTATAGCGGTGCCACCACTGATTTTAAATTCCAAGAAATAGAAGATACTCATAAGTTTCGTGTATCTAACGGTTCGTATTTACCGATTTTTATGAAGTATAAAATGGGTGTGGATTATATCGCTCCTTGGGCAAATATATCTGTTTCCTATAGACTTGAAACCGATGCCTATAGATACTACGATAACTCGTTCTACCTATCGTTTAAACATTCGTTTTAATGGTTCCCCGAATGTTTTCTTGCATTTCATGCAAGAAAACCGAGCTAGCTCGTTAGCCTTTGGGGCGATACTCCAATTTGCATAATTTATACTATGCGAAGCATTAAGCTCAAATCACTTAGCTTTGCTAAGTAATTTTAATTGTTGCGGTTTCAAAGTATTCCTTAGGGGAAGGAGATTATATTTTGATATAGTATTAGCCATCTCCAAGCTATACTACCACCAAGCTACGATTTTAAACAGGAATTTTAGTTTATAGTTATCTTCTTAGTCTATAAAGAAGGCAGCCGAAGT
>JAISPM010000126.1 GCA_031274895.1 Alphaproteobacteria bacterium | reverse complement strand
GTTCTAAATTAGGTATAAAAATCCCCTTCGCTGGCGAAGGGGATTTTTTCTTTCTCCCAATAAAGCCTCAAGGCTAGAAAGCGGTAGTTAGTTTAAACTGCAATGACACATTCCTACTTGTGGATAAATCCAGTAATGTCATAATGCAGTTTAAACTAACTACCGCTTTCTAGCCTTGAGCAGCGGCTTTCACCACATTACTCATTAAAAACATAATAGTCAACAAGCCAACTCCTTTCGGAACAGGGGTTATAGCTCCTGCGACAGGTAGAGCGGATTCCATATTAACATCGCCTACCACTTTCGCTACACCGTCTACAGTAATTTTATTAATTCCAACGTCAATTACGGTTGCGCCTTGTTTAATATGTGCGCCTCCAATAAAGTTCGCTCTGCCCACTGCCGATACTAAAATATCTGCACTTCTGCACACCTCTATTAAATTAACAGTTTTAGAATGAGCAATACTCACAGTGGCATTATTATTAAGCAATAATTGTGCCGCAGGAAGCCCCACAAGGTTAGACCGACCAACCACCACCGCCGTTTTACCGGTTATATCTCCCATCACAGTTTTTATAATATGTAAACAGCCTAAAGGTGTGCAGGGAACGAATCCATCTGCATTCTGTGTGGCAAGATAGCCGATGTTGATAGGATGCAGTCCATCAATATCTTTGTATGGCGATATGGTATTAATAACTTTACCAACATCTATATGTTTCGGCAATGGCAACTGCACTATCATGCCATGGATTTGCGGATTGTTATTCAGCGAAATAATTAAATCTAAAAGCTCATTTTCGGTAGTATCTGCCGATAAATGATATAAATTATTGGTAATACCTAAAGCTGCAGCTTTTTTTTGTTTATTTTTAACATAAATCATGGAGGCAGGATTCTCACCGACTAAAATCGTGGCAAAGGTTGGATGTATACCCTGCGCCTTTAAATTCTGCACATCTATCAACAACTTGTTTTCTAAATCAGCCGCTATGGCTTTGCAATCAATGATTTTATTTTCTAAATTCATGGAGTTTCTCTTGAATATTTTCTAAGGTGGTATTTTGTAGTCTGATAGTTTTTAATGACGAAACCTCTCCGCTTTCTATAGATAAAGCAGGTTTAGAAAGATTTAAAAATTTTGATAAAAACGCAATAATCTCTTTGTTTGCCTTATTTTCCACCGCCATAGCGGCGATTTTAATTTTTAAATAGAATTTATTATTATACTCCAAAATTTCTACGATTTTATTTTCTTGCGAATTGGCTACTATTTTTACAAATAGAAGGACATCGCCTCCGTCTTGCTTTAATACTTTCAAACTAAAAGTTAAAAGTATTGGCAGAAAGAATTTTTATATAATAAGTGCTGGCATCGTTAATAATCCACATAATAACCACCAAAATTAAAAAGCCAATATCAAAGCGTCCTAAACTTGGAATAAAACGGTTGATATAATTTTTAAGCGGGTCGATAATTGAGCGCAAAATATAGTATACACGCGCCAAAAACCCTTCGCCCCAAACGTTCACTACGCCAAAAACCGCCAGTAAGTTAATAATTGCATAAGCAAACATAAAAAACAAATATATGTTAGATATTGCCGCCACGGCTCTAAGTATATTGATAAGAATTATATTATCCATTAATAACCTTTATTTATTGAATACAATATTGTATTATAATAGTATATTTATTGCAATTAAAGAATAGAAATGACGAAAAAAGACTTTAAATTTAAACGCAGAGGCTCCAATATTATTATATCTGCTCCCTCGGGTGCAGGAAAATCTACCCTTGTGCAAAAACTTTTGGCAACGGGAGAAGATTTAGAATATTCCATATCGGCAACTACGCGCGAAAAAAGACCATCTGAGGTTGACGGCAGCAGTTATTACTTTAAAACCAAAGAAGCCTTTTACGATTTAATATCTAAAAACGCTTTTATAGAATATGCCGAAGTGTTTGGTAATTTTTACGGCACCCTTGTGGACGATGTGGAAAAAAGGCTTTCCTCAGGAAAAGATGTCTTGTTCGATTTAGACTGGCAAGGTGCCACCATCTTAAAAAATAAAATGCCTGAAGATACGTTGAGTATCTTTGTGTTGCCACCAAGTATAGCCGAGCTGGAACGGCGGATTAGAAGCCGTAAGCAAGATAGTGAAGATGTGATTCTTTACAGAATGGCAAAATCGCGCAGTGAAATATCGCATTATTATCAATACGACTATGTGGTAATTAACGATTCTTTAGATGTTGCTTTGCAAGAGATTCAAGCTATAATTTTAGCAAACAGATTAAAAAGGGATAAGCTCTTAAATATGGAAGATTTTATAACAAATCTATAAAAGGGAAGATAATATGAAAAAGTTTACAAAATATCTGCTGATTTTGGTATTAAGTGTAATTTTAGCCGCTTGTGCCACTAATAAACAAAAACGCGATGCCAGTAATTTATCGAAAAAGGTTGAGGCATTTCGGACTACCAACAATACCAGTATAGAATTTTTGGCGTTTATGAATCTTTCTAAAGATTATAGCTATGTGGTGGATTCTCCACTTTTAGTTGAAATGATAATTCAACCGAATATTGCAATTGTTAATTTTAATGGCAACAGCTTTGCTGTAGAATTTACCGATAAAGAATTGGCACAATCTTTCCCGCAATTGAAAATAGGAGCTAATATTTTGTTTCAAGAGGGAATACTTTTAGATAATGGTAATTTTAAAGACGCAGATTCCGGTAAAACCTACAAAAAATTTAAATTATGCCGCAGTGAAGAGTGTCGTAATTTAGCAACAGCTTCTATTGCTTATATTTACAGATGGACAGGCGTAGATGCCACCATCCCAAGCAGCTATCAAGTTGGCGATTTGCATAAATTCTTGGTGGATTCTAACTTACTTGAACCGGCTACGAAATAATGCTTTCTAAATTCCCCTTCGCTGGCGAAGGGGTGGCGGTGAAACCGACGGGGTAGTGGGAAATCATTTAGCGAAAATAAATTGTTTTTGTTTTTTGTGCAGTTTTAAACACTACACTGACCTTGCCTAACGGCAATCCACCCCTTTTCTTGAGAGGGGAATTGTAGTGTTAGGGTAGGTAGTTAGCGATTCGGCAGAATTCTTCTAATGATAATTCTTGCGGTCTTTTTTTAGGATTAATATCAAGTTCAGCGAAATTTAAATTAAGTTCTTCAAGGCTATTTTTGATGGTTTTGCGTCTGCCATTAAAAGCCATGTTGGTGATTTTTTCTAGGTTTTTAATATCCACATTAATTCTAGGATTTGCAAAGGGCGATATTTTAATTACTGCCGATTTCACTTTTGGTGGCGGATTAAAGCTGCTTGGCAGCACTTCAAACAGAAATTCTCTTTTGGCTAAGAGGTCGCTAATAAGCGATAATCTTCCAAAATGAGAATCATCAGTATTGGCAGTGATTCTTTTTGCCACTTCCAGTTGAAACATTAGCAGAAAATACTCAAAGTTTTTGGCTTGCATGAGGTAATTTAAATAAATTTGCGTGCCAACATTATAAGGCAGATTTGAGATTAAAACCTTATTGTCGCCCTCTAAGGCGTTGGCGTCTAAATGCAGAGCGTCGCCCATAATGTAATCAAAATTAGTGTGCTGATTTTTTAAACTAATTAAATTTGGTTCCAAGCGTTTATCAATCTCAATGGCGATAACTTTTTTAGCTTTTTGCAAAAGCGGTTTGGTGATGGCGAAATTGCCCGGTCCGATTTCTATCACGGTTTTATTGCTTAAATCGCCTGCGGATAGCACAATTAAATTGATAATTTCTTCATCAATTAAAAAGTGCTGTCCGAAATCTTTATTGTGTTTGAAGTTATTCATGATTGACCAAACTACTTGCTACCTCAATCGCAGCAATTAAACTATTAGGATTCGCCTTTGAAGACGCTGCAATATTAAAGCCCACGCCGTGGTCAGGGGAGGTTCTTATAAAAGGCAATCCGATAGTGGTATTTACTCCGCTATCAAAATACAGGGTTTTGAAGGGGGTTAGCACTTGGTCGTGATACATGCCTATAATAATATCGCCCGCCATATTTTGTGCTGTAAAAAAACTATCCGCAGGAAAACTGCCCGAGATATCCAGCCCTAAGCCCTGCAATTGCTTAATAGCAGGATTGATAATTTTAATTTCCTCATCGCCCATCAAGCCATTTTCTCCCGCATGAGGATTTAAACTAAGCATGCTTATACGAGGATTAGCCATGCCATAATATTTTTTTAGAAAATTATTAATTTGGATGGTTTTATTAACGATTAATTCCGCACTTAAACTGTTAATGGCTTGACTGAGGCTTACATGCGTGGTAAGCGGCACTACTTTAAGGGCAGATTTATTAGAGCAAAACATCATAACGGTATCGTTGGCATGGCTAAGTTTTGCCAAATATTCCGTATGTCCTACAAAGGTGTCATTTACTAAATATTCATTAATAAGATGTTTATCAACAGGATTAGTAATAATGCCGTCTACTAAGCCTTTCTCTACTAAATCTACGCCAGTATGCAGGGAGTTTAAAATATACTCCGCATTAGCTACCACAGGCTTGCCTAAAGAAAAATCTATGGAGCCACCAATATCAAATACTAAAAAATATTCTTTAAATAACTCACAAATTCGTTCTCTATCTGCTAAGTCTTTTAAAGCGAGAGTTTTAATTGGCAAACCGAAATAGGAAATCGCTGCATCCACATTATTTTTATTACCAATAAAAACAAATACATCAGAAGATTCGCGCAAAGCCTGCCACGCTTTTAAGGAAATAAAAGTGGCGATGGAATTAGGGTCGCCTGCGCTCAGGGCAAGAATTTTCTTCATTAAAGGTTTTCTTCGTAAATGGTTATGCTGGCGCGGGCAGTAATTTCAACGAGGTAATCTTCAAGAATCACCTGCGCTTTATCGTTTAATACCTTCTGTTTGGCATAATTACTGAGCTGCGCTAAATGTTCAGGATTATTAATATCAATATAAAGCAATGGACGCACGTCTTTCAGGAGCATAATTTTGTAAGAGTTATCAGTGATAAAAGGCTTGCTGTATTGTCCGGGTTTTAGCTGATTAATATTCATCAGCATTTTCGGTGGTAAGAAAATTTCAGGAACCCAGCCGATTTCACCGCCCGAAGTGCTACTGATATTTTGTGAGAAATTTTTGGCAAGGGTTTGGAAGTTTTCACCTTTTTGCAATTGGCTATAGATGGAATTAATTTTACTTTCTGTCTCAGCCTTAGATTGCGCATTAAAAGGTATGGAAATTTCATAAAGCTGCATTTCAACTCTGCCGTTTAATGTTAAAACTCTTCTTAACTCAGCCTCACCTTCCTGTTGCGATACCTTTGCCCTACTAAAAGACATAATTTGTTTCATTTTGTCTACCGTGAGTGAAGTCCGCAATAGTTGATAAAATTCATTTTGCGATAAGCCTAACCGCTTAGCTTCCGCTAATAAGTAGCCCTTTGGTTTTTTATTGTTTTGCTCGATGTATTCAACTGCCGAATTCATATCTGCGGTATTGATTCTAACTTTAAATTTTGCAGCATCTTCCAAAATTAAATGATTGGTTATCATTTGATTTAAAATTAGCAACCGCATACTTTTATCTAAGGATTTTCCCTGAAAACCTTCAGGATTTACTATTTTTTGAAAAATGATTTCGTTATTTAAGTCGTGTTCAAAAATCACATAGGTATCGTTCACCACTGCCAACATTCTATTGTTATCGGC
>JAISPM010000023.1 GCA_031274895.1 Alphaproteobacteria bacterium | reverse complement strand
CCAAACAACTTAGAGAAAAATCCGCCTTTTTTCGCCTCAACACCATCGGTAATCGCAAAAATTTCTTCACCGGCATTAATATCAGTATTCGTAGTTTTCACCAAAACTGTTTTTTCTGTGGCATTGGTCATTAACATAATTACATCTATGTACGGAGCATTTTTAGAAAGGAAGTCAAAATCCACACCCAGCAACTTATCGCCTTTTTTCACTTTTTGCCCGATACTCACAAAAGACTCAAAGCCCTTACCCTCAAGATTAACAGTATCAATTCCCGTATGAATTAAAAGCTCACTGCCCTCCGCCGTAGCAATTGAAACCGCATGTTTTGAAGAATGTAAAGTTTTAATTTCGCCAGCGCACGGAGCCACCACAAAATCTTTAGCCGTTTGCGGACGCACCGCAATACCATCACCCAACATTTTTTCGGCAAAAACCGGATCAGCAACTTGTTCTATAGGGATAACTTTTCCTGCAATCGGAGAGAATATTTTTTCATTTTTCATGATAATAATAGTCCTTATTTGGAGATTCTTTTCAAAATACTATAGCATAAAATATGTTTTACTCCAAATATTGGAAAAATTTTTTTTACTTTTATGAAAAATTGCTATAATATAATTTATGGTGTTTTTTATTAAGATTTAATTTATGCTAAAAGGATTCTAACATTGAGAGAATACAAAACCTATCCGGAAAATGAAATTGTTGAAGTTAAAAAGCCTAAACTGTATCTGCTAACCTCAAAAGTGGTTAATCTTTTTGCGGTTTTTGTGGCGTGCATTAGTGTTTCCACCTTTTTTGCGACCCGCTACATCGGCATGGGCGATGTTTTCTTCTCGGCAAATGCTTTCAGCACCATGTTGGCAACGGCATTAATAATCGTGATTTTAGAAATTTACGGCAAAAAAAATGCTACCAAAGCGTTTATGGCAGGAGCTTACGCCATACTGTTAATTTTCTTTATTTCTGCCTTTATTCCGGACTTTAATCCAAAACCGATTGGCTACTACGAATCTTCATTTATTAATTATCACCAAAAAATCTTACTTTGCGTGTTTATTTCTTATGTGATTTCGTTTTTAATGTGTATAAAAATTTATCTCTATATGAAAAACGAACTGCATGTGCCTTACTTATGGGTTAAAGCTGCACCTGCCATTGCTATTTCGCAAGCGGTTTATACAATTTGTTATTATTTAATTTATCACGGCTTTAACAATTTAGAATATGCTTCACTTGATATCACCAATGAATTATATTTAAAATTCTTTATATTAATAGCCTGTTTATTAATAATATCTTTTATTATCAGCGGTATTAAAAGTGGCTTTTTCGATTTAGCAAAAAATATTTTCCCACAAAACGATAATCATCATGAAGATGAACACGAAAGCCATCCTATTAAGCAAGCACATCATGAGGAAGAGATCGAGCATCATCATGGCGGTGGTCATGGCAACCAATTAGCACATGCCAGCCCTCTTTATTTAGAAGATTATTCGCGCCCACGCTCTAAAAGACATTTGCCGGATTACTCTGAAGATTACTACGAAAACGATTCACATGGCGACTCACATCAAGGATATGATGAAGGTGGACACAATGAAGGAGCCACACTATCAAAAAGAGGTCATAATAGAGTTATGAGCCGCAGAGAAGCTCCTATTGCACGCAGTAGAAGCAGAGGCAGATACGCAGCCGAAATGGAAGCTCCATCAGCTCATAGCGGCAGAAGCAGAACCCGCGGCGCACGCCACAGTGGTAGCCATGCTGTGCAACAAACAGCAATGCCGCAATTTGCGAACCAACGTGTTGGTGGAAACTTACCGATGCAACAAATCGGCAGTATCGGTGGTAAACCAAGATTCAGAGCCGCAGGTGGATTATCGCATGGAACTTCTAAATTCGGAAGCAATGTAAGAACCGCGACAAATTCTTCGCAGTCTTCTTTCTTTAGTAATAGTCTGGGGCAACGAAACAGAAATAACTCTTGGAATAGATAAGGAATAAAAAAATAATGGTTAATATCGCACAAATGATGAAGAAGGCACAAGAGTTGCAAAACAACATGTCTTCCATCCAAAATGAAATTAAAGCCTTAACCTTTGATACTACCTCGGGTGGCGGATTGGTTAAAATGACCATGAACGGCGATTACGATATTATCAGCATTGAAATTGATGATTCCATAATTGATGTGGCAGAAAAGGTTTTAATTACCGATTTAATCACCGCTTGCTATAATGATTTAAGAAGAAAAATTTCGGAAGAAACCGAAAAAAGAATGAAAGAAATCACCGCAGGCTTGCCAATCCCTCCGGGCATGAAAATTCCGGGACTGTTTTAATAAAATCATAATCCTAATTTAATCTTAAAAAAGTTTGAGTTTAGATTAGGAGCCAGTCGGTGCAGTGTATACAATACATAAATCGACCGGCGACAACATATAAACTCAAAATCTTTTAAGATATGTATAATAATATTATTGAAAACAACATCTTACTCCTGAGCCGCTTACAAGGGATTGGGTCGCGGTCTTCGCGCAGAATCCTGCTGGATTTAATGAAAAAAAAAGAGGGTCTACTAAAGCCTTTAATTTCCTCATTGCAAGAGCTATACGATAGTATAATTCCCTGTGAGGAGTGTTTTAATTTAGATACATCTAACCCTTGCTACATTTGCGCTAACCCTAAAAGGGACAGAACCAAAATAGCGGTAGTGGAAGATATATCAGGATTATGGGCAATAGAGCGCGCCAGCGAAAAAACCAATTCCTACAACGGTCTTTATTTTGTGCTGGGTGGAACACTCTCTGCCACTAAGGGAGCTACTCCTGAGAGTTTGCGGATTCCTAATCTCATAGATAAAATTATGAATAATGCCAATATTAACGAGGTTATTCTGGCAACATCTGCCACAAGTGAGGGACGTATAACCGCTAATTATATAAGCGATTTAATTCCTGAAAATATTAAAGTATCATCACTTGCCCAAGGAATTCCTATGGGTGGTGAGATAGATTATTTAGACGAAAGCACCCTCTCCACCGCCATTAATTTAAGAACAACCAATAAGTTATAACATGATACTGAATATTGTTGCCTATCCTAATCCTATACTAAAGCAAAAAGCTAAGCCTATTGCTGAAATTAATAAGCATATAAGAGAGATAGCTAAAAATATGTTAGAAACCATGTATGCTCAAAATGGTATCGGGCTGGCAGGAAATCAGGTGGGTGAGCTTTTAAGGATTATCGTAATAGATACGCAAGAGGAAGAATCTTATCGCCCGATGGTGTTAATTAATCCTGAAATTACGTGGCAATCACCTGAATTAGCAGAAAGAGACGAAGGTTGTTTATCTCTTATCGGTGTTTCTGAAATTGTAAAACGCCCCTCCAGCGTGAAAGTTTCTTACACCAATTTAGAAGGCGAAAAAGTAGAAATTGAGGCAGATGGCTTGCTGGCAACAGCTCTGCAACATGAGATAGACCATTTAGACGGTATTCTTTTTATTGATAGGATCTCCAAACTTAAGCGCGATATGTTAATTAAAAAATACAAAAAGGCTCAAGAAGAAAAGTAATGAAAATATGCTTCATGGGAACACCAACCTTTGCCTCTGCTGCTCTGCAATCCATATTACAGGCGGGATATGATGTGGACTGTGTTTATACACGTCTGCCAAAGCCTGCGGGTCGCGGGCAAAAGGTTATCACATCAAGTGTTTACGATTTAGCCACTGAATACGGCATAGAAATTCAAACCCCGAAAAGTCTAAGAAAATCCACTGAAGAACAGGAAAAATTTTTATCTTATAATTTTGATTTAGTAATTGTGGCATCCTACGGCTTAATTTTGCCTTCGCAGGTTATTAATGCCCCAAAATACGGCTGCTTAAATATCCACGGCTCACTACTGCCACGCTGGCGCGGTGCTTCGCCCATCCAAATGGCAATTGCCAGTGGCGATACAACAACAGGCATTACTATTATGCAAATGGATTATGGACTAGATACCGGCGATATGCTATTAAAACGTGAAGTAGCCATCACTCAAGATACTACTTTTTTAAGTTTGTATAATGAATTAACGCTCTTGGGGGCTGAATTAATTGTAGAAGCGTTGAATCTATTGCAACAAGGCAAATTAGTGCGGCAAAAACAGGACGATAGTTTGGCAACACTCGCTCCAATTTTAACCAAAGAGGATGGGCTATTAAATTTCAATACTACAGCTCAGGAAATTAACCAAAAAGTGCGGGGCTTTAATCCTTTCCCAACCACTTATTTTTATTATAAAGATGAAGTTATTAAAGTTTTGGAAACTGAGGTAGTTGCTGATGCACACGGATATACCTGCGGCGAAATTATCAACAAAAATAATAAAGAATTACTAATTGCTTGTAAAAATAGTGCAATAAAAATAAATAAATTACAAAGACCCTCTAAAAAACCCCTGCTGACTGAGGAAGTTTTGAGGGGCTTCAATTTTGAAAATGGCTATATTATTATATAAAATCATGAAAAAAATATTTATCCTCTTTTGTTTGTTAGCACTTAATGGCTGCATGCTGATAGCACCTAATCAAAAAGAAAAACTTATGAATAAAGACTTGACGCTAATTGTGGATAGCCGCCTATCGCAAGAGCATCTGCCTTTTTTATTCATAAAAGCCGATGGCAGAGTGTCAGGCTCTACCGGATGCAACAGATTGCTTGGTCAAGCCACCTTCGGCAACACAGGTGAACTTGTGTTTAAAAGCCTCGCCACCACCAAAATGTTCTGCTTTTTTGAAGGCGACATGGAAGAATACTTTGTGAACGGCTTAAACAACACCGCCTATTACTTTATTAACGACAACATCGTCTACTTCTTAGATAGCAACCAAGATAAAATTTTTGCTTTAAAAATTAGGGATTAAAAATTTTTTTCACAAACGGCGTTTAAGGGACAGGTGCTGCAGTCAAAGCCTTTGTCTTTGCAGGTGTATCTGCCAAGTAGTATCAGTAGGTGATGGGAAGAGTTGCGATAAGGATTTGGGATTTTATCAAATAAATCTTGTTCTACCTGCAAAACATCTTTGCCATTAGATAAACCAAGACGACGAGACACTCTAAACACATGCGTATCCACAGGAAAAGTATCTTGTTTAAAAGCCACATTTAAAATAACGTTGGCAGTTTTTCTGCCGACTCCTGCCAACTCTATTAAATCTGCAAAATTATCAGGAACAACTGAATTGTGATTATCTATCAACTGTTGCGACATTAACATAATATTTTTGGCTTTATTTTTATAAAGTCCAATGATTTTTATGTAATCTATAAGTTTTTCTTCGCCTAAGCCCAACATTTTTTGTGGCGTATCCACAATTTTGAAAAGTGGAGCCGTGGCAATATTCACCACCGCATCCTTCGCCTGCGCCGATAAAATTACTGCCACAAGGAGCGTATAATTATTAGAAAACTGCAGTTCGGTCTCGGGGGCTTTAATGGTATCCGTTAAAATCTCAAAAACTTGTTTGACTTGATTTTGGTTTAACATTCAAACCCTCTCACAACCTTACTTAATTTTATACTTATTATTCTCATCAATCTTAAAGGCTGCACGCAAAGCATCCTTTTGTTCACTACTAAGTTTACTTGGCGTTTCCACGCTGATATTCACATATAAATCACCATAACTGCTGTGATGCAGCACGCTCATGCCCTTACCACGCACGCGCAGAGTTTGCCCTGCTTGAATGCCCTCAGGGATACTCAACTCAATTTCTTTGCCATCAATGGTTTTCATTTTAATTTTATCGCCCAAGGTGGCAACCACCATCGGGATAGCAATATCCATATGGAGGTCGTCATGCTGTCTTTTAAAAACATTATTTGGGAAAATACTAACTGCCACAAATAAATCGCCTGCCGGAGACCCCTGTGTGCCTGCCTCACCCTCACCATTAAGTTTAATGCGCATATTGTTATCAATCCCCGCCGGAATTTTAATAGCAAGAGTTTTATTCTTTTTAATACGACCATCACCATGGCAAGTATTACAAGGATTTTTAAGAATTTTCCCTTCGCCGTTACAGCGACCGCAGATTTGGTCAACCGAGAAAAATCCCATGCGTTTTTTTACCTTACCCTTACCATTACAATCAGGGCAAGTGGTATATTCAGGCGTTCCCTTAGCTCCGTTGCCATTACAATCAGGGCATTTATAAAGATTAGTGATAGAGATATCTTTTTCCACGCCCCAATAGGCTTCCTCTAGGGTGATGGATAAATTATATAATAAATCAGACCCGCGACGCACTCTTTGCGACTGCGCCCCACGGCGTCTACCGCCGCCACCACCGAAAATTTCCTCAAAAATATCGTTCATATCACCGAAGCCACCGAAACCTGCGCCTCCGTTAAATCCACCACCAAAAGGATTACCACCACCAAAGCCATTGTCGTAATTACCATGAGGATTATAACCGCCTCTGTCATAATTGGCTCTTTTATCGGCGTCTTTTAATACTTCATAGGCTTCAGATACTTCTTTGAACTTATGTTCCGCCTCTTTATTATTGGGATTCTTATCAGGATGATACTGCATTGCCTTTTTACGATAGGCGGACTTTATCTCCGCATCGGTAGCATTTTTGGCAACGCCTAATGTTTCATAAAAATCTTTACTCATATGGAATTCTTTATTTGTAATAATATACTTAAACTTAAAAATCCCCTTCTTGAGAAGGGGTGGACACCGTAGGTGGACGGGGTAGTGATTTACAATTAATTAAATTGATTCCACTACCCCGTCAGCTTCGCTGACACCCCTTCGCCAGCGAAGGGGAATTTAGTCCCGCTCTATTTCTCTTTAAAATCGCCATCAACCACAGTTGGGTCAGCCTCAGCAGACGCTTGCCCCTCACTCGCAGGTGCACCTTGTGCTTGCTGTTGCGCATATAAAAGCTCACCAATTTTCATAGATAGATTCGCTAAATTATCGGTTTTAGCTTTTAAGTCTTCAGTAGATGCAGTTTCTTTAACATCCACGATTTCTTTAATTGCCACATCTATTTGCGATTTTAAATCCGCCGGCATTTTATCGCCTAAATCCACCATGCTTTTTTCCACGGTAGCAATCATGGAATCCGCAGCGTTGATAGCTTCCACGTGGTCTCTTTTCGCTTTATCAGCTTCGGCATTGGCTTCGGCTTCTTTCACCATACGTTCAATTTCAGCATCACTCAACCCTGAAGAAGACTGAATTTGAATTTGATGTTCTTTACCGGTGCCTTTATCCTTAGCCGATACACTCACAATGCCATTCGCATCAATATCAAAAGTTACCTCAATCTGCGGAATTCCTCTTGGCGCAGGGGCAATACCTACTAAATCAAACTGACCCAGTAATTTATTATCAGCCACCATTTGACGCTCTCCTTGGAAAACTCTAATAGTCACCGCACTTTGGTTATTTTCGGCAGTAGAGAAAATCTGCGATTTTTTAGTCGGGATAGTAGTATTACGTTCAATTAATCTTGTAAACACGCCACCTAAGGTTTCTAAACCCAGTGATAACGGAGTTACGTCTAACAATAAAACATCTTTCACATCGCCTTGTAATACGCCACCTTGAATAGCTGCACCGATTGCCACAACTTCATCAGGATTCACGCCTTTATGCGGTTCTTTACCAAAAAATTCTTTAACTTTTTCAGCAATTTTCGGCATACGGGTCATACCACCCACTAAAATTACCTCGCTAATATCACCGGCTAAAATCCCAGCGTCTTTAAGAGCCAAACGACAAGGTTCCATGGTGCGTTCTACTAAACTTTCCACCAAACTTTCTAATTTCGCACGGCTTAATTTAATGCTTAAATGTTTTGCACCACTAGCGTCTGCTGTAATAAACGGTAGATTAATTTCAGTTTGCATAGCTGAGCTTAGTTCAATTTTCGCTTTTTCCGCAGCTTCTTTAAGTCTTTGTAAGGCAAGTTTATCTTTAGATAAATCGATGGCAGATTCTTTTTTGAACTCTTCAAGTAAGTATTCCATGATTTTTTCATCAAAGTTTTCGCCACCTAAAGCAGTATCGCCATTGGTAGATTTTACTTCAAATACGCCATCACCGATTTCTAAAATAGATACGTCAAAGGTTCCACCACCAAGGTCATACACAACAACAGTTCCACTTTTCTTTTTGTCTAAACCGTAAGCTAAAGCTGCAGCAGTTGGTTCATTGATAATTCTTAAAACTTCAAGACCTGCGATTTTACCCGCATCTTTCGTAGCTTGTCTTTGGGCGTCGTTAAAATACGCAGGAACCGTAATTACAGCTTTATCAACTTTTTGACCCAGCCAATTTTCAGCAGTTTCTTTCATTTTTTGTAAAATAATTGCGCTGATTTCCTGCGGTGAGTATTTTTTTCCATCAACCTCAACCCAAGCGTCGCCGCCATTACCTTCTACGATATGAAAAGGTGCTAATTTTTTAATGTTTGCCACATTTGGGTCAGCAATTTTTTTACCGATTAATCTTTTAATCCCAAACAAAGTTTTTTCAGGATTAGTCACGGCTTGTCTTTTTGCCGCTTGACCCACTAATTTTTCGTTATTAAGGAATGCCACCATACTCGGGGTGGTTCTGGCACCTTCAGCGTTTTCAATCACACGAGGGTCGCCGCCGTCCATTACCGCCACACACGAGTTGGTGGTTCCTAAATCTATACCAATAATTTTTGACATTTTATTCTCCAATATTTAATGTTTTTTTAGTAAATTCTATTTCTAATTTACAAATAGTTTTAATATTTATTTTGTCAATAGGTTAATAATTATTTTACCACTACCCCGTCCGCCTACGGCGTCCACCCCTTCTACAAGAAGGGGAATTTAGAACTGGTTTAATTTTTAATTATTCCCACACGGGCAGGACGCAGGATTCTATCGTGGATTTTATAACCTAATTCCACAACCTCAACCACTGTGCCATCGGCAACATTAGCGTCAGCCCTAGCGTATAATGTTTCGTGGAAATTCGGGTCTAGTTTTTCTCCCATCGGATTTATTTCCACCACGCCAAACTTATTAAGCGATTTCTCTAAGAGTTTTTCCGTCATTTTTATGCCCTCATAGAAATTTTTGATTGCAGGCTCTTCCAATTTTGCTTCATCAACTCCTGAAATGGCTTTTTTAAATATATCCAACACACCTACTAATTCTTTAGCAAAATCGGTAATGGCAAACTTAGCGATTTCTACTCTATTGCGCTCTTCCCGCTTTTTAACATTATCTAACTCAGCAAGGACTCTTAAATATTTATCTTGCATTTCTGCTAAAGATTCTTTCAAAACCTCTACTTCGCTCTTTTCAGAAACTTCTTCTACTTTAATTTCTTCTTCATTATTTTGCATCGTTTTTTTCCTTTAATTCGTTTTCTCTCTGCTCTTTCAGTTGTCTGTTTTTTTCCATCTGCGAGCTTCTCTCTGCCAGCATTTGCTTTTGCTTAATAATTTGATTGGCAATATCAACTATTATATTACATTTAGGTTCGACTGATGGAATGTCAAGATACTCATCCTCGGTGTGAAAGTTTCCGCCCAAGGGACCCATGCCGTCCACCACAATACAATTTTCATTCAGGGCGGCAAAACAACCATCAGACCCGCCAAAACTGGATTCCCAAGTAATACTCCAACCGCAGTTATTGCCGGCAGTCTCCACCATTTTTTTAAGTTCTCTTTGTTTAAAAGATTGCGGCATGCACGGATAATACGAAATTTTCTCAATATTCATTTTAATATTATCGGGCATTTTTTCTTGTTGTTGCTTAATTTTCGACTCAAGGTTTTCATAAAACCGATTTTCGGCAAAACGCACCTGCAAACCTAAATTGATTTCCTCTTGGATGGAATTAATATCGTGGGCAGGTGTTTCTAAAATCACCGCATTAATGATTGACCCTGTATTATTACCGCTCAACATTTTTAGCGAGCGCACGAACTCCGCCATTTCAAAAATCGGCGAGACCCCTTCTTTAAAATTAAATATGGTAGCAGGTTTGCCAAGAAAAGATATTTTATAGGTCGCTTGTCCCAGTCGCTTATCTACGCTTGCACGACTCACCCTTGTAGCTTCCAGTGTGAGCGCATATTTACTCCGCGCCGCAACTTCTTCTATAAATACTCTATTATTTTTAGAACCCTCTTCTTCGTTAGAATTTAACAATAATGCCACCTTAACTTGGGTTAAATCCATGTGCTTCATGGCATATAGACCCATTAATGCACCACCTTTATCGTCAATCACTCCCGGAGCCATCGCCTTATTGCCAACTATTTTAAATGGTCTATCCTGAGCTGTGCCAACTTCAAACACCGTATCCATGTGGGCAAGCAATAAAATATCTATAGTCTCACCCTCAACAGCGTTGGTAATTAATAAACAGTCGGGGTTATTACTATAATTTTTACGGATAGCTGTCAAGCCCATCTCAGCAGCTTTCTCTGTGAAAAAATCAATTATTTTGTTGATTCCCTCCACATATCCTGTAGGGCTATCTATAGATGTCAAATATTTTAAGTCGTCTAAATAGGTTTTTAAATCTTCTTTACTAAACATTTTTTAATCTTTTTTTAATTGCACTTACCTAAGTTTATACTATAAACTTATTAAAAATAAGTAAAAAGGACAAGAACTAAATGAACAGATTCAAAAATCGTTTGCCCAATCAACTACGAAAACTTAGTATAGAGACTGGTGTCAGCAAGCATGCGGAAGGTTCATGCTTAATTAGTTTCGGCGATACGAAAGTGCTATGCACCGCCAGTGTCAGCAGCAAAATGCCGGCGTTTTTAAAGGGCAGTGGCGGTGGATGGATTACTGCCGAATACGGTATGTTGCCACGATCCACCGGTGAGCGCATGGAGAGAGAATCCGTTAAAGGCAAACAAAGCGGACGAACACAGGAAATTCAAAGGCTAATTGGTCGCTCTCTACGCAGTGTGGTAGATTTAACCGCCCTTGGCGAAGTGCAAATTAAAATAGATTGCGATGTGATTCAAGCCGACGGTGGCACACGGGTAGCCAGTATCAGCGGTGGCTTTGTGGCAATGCACCTAGCCATGCAGTATTTACAAAAGTGCGGAAATTTTGAAAACATTCCTATAACGGAAGAGCTTGCGGCAGTTTCTTGCGGCATAGTAGATGGTGCAGCACTGCTGGATTTAGACTACGCTGAAGATTCCAAGGCGGAGGTGGATTCTAACTTCGCCATCACGCAGAGCGGAAAAATTGTTGAAATGCAGGTGAGCAGTGAAAAAACTCCCATTGTGCGTTCAGTTGCCAGTGAGCTTTTAGACTTAGCCGAACTCGGTGTCGCACAAATTATTGCTGAACAAAGAAAAGTTTTGGGGATATAATGAAACTACTTTTAGCATCACATAATAAAAATAAATTGGTAGAACTTAAATATTTGCTGGGCGAATTTAACATGGAAATTGTATCCTCAGCCGATTTTAACTTGAGCGAGCCTGTGGAAGATGGCGATACTTTTGAGGCTAACGCTTTAATTAAGGCTAAACAATCTGCTGAACAAACAGGGCTTTTAAGTTTAAGCGATGACAGCGGCTTTGCGGTGGAAGCCATCGGTGGACAACCGGGAGTGTATAGCGCGCGTTGGGCGGTGGATGGTAATTACAGTGTGGCTTTTGAGCGAATCCAAAAGCTGTTGGCTGAGGCAAATACGCCTACCCGCGCCGCTAAGTTCGTAAGCGTATTGTGTTTGTATAATCCTACAGATAAATCTCATAAATTTTTTAGAGGCGAAGTTTTAGGAGAAGTAGTATTTCCACCACGAGGCAACAATGGCTTTGCTTATGATACAGTATTTATTCCCCTAGGACACAATAAAACTTTTGCCGAAATGAGCTTTGAAGAAAAAAATTCCATGTCGCACCGCAACCTTGCCTTAGCTAAACTGAAAGAATATTTTAACTCAGAATTCCCCTTCGCTGGCGAAGGGGTGGCTCCGTAGGAGACGGGGCAGTGGAACCAATGCTAATAAAACCTCCAAATAATGGCGAAATCGCCATATACATCCATTGGGCTTTTTGCCTTAAAAAATGTCCATATTGCGATTTTAACTCTTATGTCAGCAATAACATAGCTTATAAAGCGTGGCTGGCAGGATATTTCGCCTCTATTGAAAGCCAAAAGAAATACTTTGCCAATAAAAAAATTACCTCAATTTTTTTCGGGGGCGGCACACCATCGTTAATGCCACCGGAGATGATATTTCAACTGATAGACTATTTTAATAAGCATAATAGAAGCCTTGGATTTGGGGATGTCGCAGAAATTACTCTTGAAAGCAACCCATCTACCTTTGAAATATCTAAATTTAAAGACTTTAAGGCAGCAGGAGTTAATAGGTTATCCACAGGAATCCAGTCCTTTAACAATGACAGCCTAAAATTTTTAGGGAGAAATCACAATGCAGTTGAGGCAATTGCTGCTCTTGAGGAATCCAACAAAATTTTTGATAGAACCAGTTTTGATTTAATTATTGGTTTACCAAATCAAACTCTTGCCGATTGGCAAGCCGAGCTGGATTTTGCCTTAAAGTTTTTTAAGGAGCATATTTCAATTTATCAATTGACCATTGAGCCAAATACACCGTTTTTTAGACAAGGCGTAGTTGAAGCAAATGAAGATATTGGTGAAGAGCTATTTCTACACACCTTAGAAACCTTAGAAAAAAATGGCATTATGCAATATGAAATTTCTAATTTTGCCATAGCGGAAGCCGAAAGTATTCATAATTTAAACTATTGGCAGGGCGGAGAATATATAGGAATTGGTGCAGGTGCGCACGGCAGAGTGTTTTTTGAAAATAAATGGTTCGCCACCATGGAGCATAAAAACCCCAAGATTTGGTTGGAAAAATCGCAAAATAATGCCAATTTATTCGCAGAGTTTGAAGAAATAGATAACGGTAGCAGATTTGAAGAAGTAATTTTAACCTCGCTGCGCACAAACCGCCCAATTAATCCACTAATAGATAACTTTCTTGATAAAAATAAAGTTCAAACCTTAATCCTTGAAGGCTTTTTAGAAAAAACAGCCTTCTCAATCAAAACCACCACTAAAGGCAGACTTTGCCTTAATTATGTTATCAACTTTTTGCTGACATAAAATATCCTCCCCATTGCTATAATGAGGAGAACATTAAAGACTTATTTAGTTATTATTAAAAGCACTAAGAAGATCGTTAATTATAACAATCATGTCATTGCCGGTATGCCAAGATCCATCATCAGCTTTCATAGCCCAAATCATAATACCACCGTTAGGTGATATGGTTGCCAGTCTCTGAATCCTTGATTTTAGCTCATCCATACTTTCGACAAAATTGCCATCCTCAGACCATTGTGTGCCTAAGCTAAGACCTAATGTAATATCTGCCAATGGTAAATATTTGGCATGGTTAGCTAAAGCAATATCCCATTTATAATTTTTGCCTGCATCATAAGCCATAAGATTATAAAAATCTAAATTTCTTGTTAAATTGGTATCGCTTAATAATGGAATTAACTCACCACTGTGATCCGACCCTACATAAGAACAATCAGGAGCGTCGGTGATAGAACATGATTCTGGATCCGCAGATACATGGTAGCCGGTTAAGCTAACAATTGCATCCGATTTTAAGGCTTTAATTGCTGCCACTAAAGAAGCTAAGTTCGCCATTTGAATAGCAGATGGTCTGTGAGCTTGTTCGTAGTCAAAGTCAATACCATCTATTTTTACAGTCCCTACTTGAGAATATAGTCCTTCTGCGCCGGGTCTATCAAAAACCGGGAACTCTACAGCCAGTAAATCTACAAGAGCTTGAGCAAGAGGTTGGATATTATTTGCATCATCTAAATAAGCCCAAAGATCAGAATCATTAGCTCCACCAAAGGCTAATAATACTTTAATAGACGGAGCTGCTGCTGTGGCAGTATCGGCTCTGTATTTTTTATATTGTGTCCATTTTAAATATTCCGGTTCTATCCAATATAACTCTGTTGGTATTTCAGTAAAACCATATTTCAATAGATTGTCTGAACCGGTAATTTCAAATGTATTTGGTGAATTTTTAGCAAAACGACCAAAAGATAATAATAAATGACTTACTTTAGAAGATAGTTGAGTAAAATCTGCCTCACCATCCATATTTCAGCTTGTATAATATAAAACGCATGGTTTCATGTAATGTCTCCTTTGAGAGTTAAAGTTATATATCAAATGGTTGTGCATTTAATATATACATATTATATATAATTATACATAAAAATACATCTTTAAATTGAATTTTGGCATTTTATGCTAAAATTTTTTAGTATAAAACATAATTTTTCCTATATAATAAAAATAAAAAGCAATGGAAGCCCGTAATGCGCGCAATAATAAATAAATGGCGAGAAATAAAAAAACGGAAAAAGAAACCTGCAAAGGTGCGTAATCAAATCGCTGCGATAAAACATCTAAAGAAAAAGTTGAGTTTTAAAAAGAAGTAGCTAATTATTAAAAAAATAAATTTGAACGAATCTTAATTATTTGTATAATCTAATTATACAAATAAAGAACATAGTAATAATATAATTGGTGCGCAATGGAAGTTATTTATAAAGGAATGGGCGAAGGAGACTACACAGAGAATCTGGCTTTGCTTAATGATATACCTAAAGAGAGAGTAAACATAAAAAAAAAGTTAGGGTATTCCGAAATTGAATTAAATATTATAGAAAAGGCAAGAAATGAGTTGATGAAATGCAATAACCTCGAAAAGTATAGACAAGATAAAGGGAAAACTGCAGTAAATACTATAAATAGCACAGAAGACTCTTGTCAAAAAATAGCTATTAAAGTAGAAAGGATTCATAAAAATATTTTCGGAAGAAAAGTATTAAAAAATATATGTAAAAAATGTTGTTATGGTAGAACTGAAAGTGGAGATGATTTTTCTTATAGTCATTACTGTAGCAGTTATGACTATACTAAAGTAGTATCTATTACTGTATATTATATAAATATTTAAGAGAGTAATAATTTTAGCAATGGCAAAAAAGCAAAAATCTCTTAAGTTTTATGATATAAAAAAATATTTTCATCCCCCATTTTTTGAAGTAGAAAAAGAACTAAAAGAGCAAAATAAAACTAAAAAAGACTTAAAACAATATTTAAAAATAGATGAATCTAAATATAACGAGTATTTAGATGGAAAAATTGCTATTAGTTATGAGACTTCTAGACAATTAGGAAACTTTTTTGAAATTAGTGGTAATTTTTTCTATAAATTACAAGAGTATTACAATAGAGATAAAGAAACTTATAGTAAAGAGCTAAAATTATTTAATAACTTAAAAAAGTATATAAGTGATATTATTAGAATACAAAAAGATTCTTTAGATATAATGCATGATATTTTTAATAATTATAAAGTTGGTAATGTTGATGAATTAGAGGATAAAATAAATGAACAAAGAATAATGTTGCGTCCATTTTTTCACTTATCCAAAGCACAAGAAGCCAATAGGCATTCAGTTTCACATTATGGCTGTTCAGTGTGGTTGCAATATGGAGAAAATCAATATAACCATATTCCAAAAAAAATACCATTCAATAAATCTGTATTAGAAGATTTTTTATCTAAAAAAGAAAATTATATTAAATACTTAAGAGGTTCAAAAAATCACAAGCGATTACTAGGAAATTTTATATCAAAAATGAGAAATTTTGGAGTATTTATTATAGACACTCCTAATATTCCCAAAACCCCTTATGGGGTAGCTAGATGGATTGATAATAGTCCATTAATTCAAATTAGCCCTAAAGAAAAATATTATGATAGAATTTGGTTCGTTATTTTTCATGAATTAGGACATATTCTAAAGCATAAAGACTTTTCTGAAAGAAGCAAAGCTCAAGAGGATGAAGCTACTAACTTTGCTTTAAATAAAATGTTTAATGATTCTTATAATCCAGATAGTGATGGTCTATATCCTATAGAAAAACTTACAGATATAACTGAAAGTGAGATTGAGGAATACTCTAAGAAATATTTAATAGATAGTTCTTTTATAGTGTCTCAATTTATGAGGTCTACAGCATACAAGAATAATAAAAAAGAATATGCTTGGTTAAACAAAAAAAGAGTTAGTTATTAAATAATTAACTCTTTTTATTACCGTAATCTAATAACCCTTTGATTACTACTTCCAACAAAGGGCAATTTTGGAGATTTTTGGGATTGTATGAATTTGCCGTCAACAAGGACATCTATGTAATCTAATCCTTCACTCATATTATTAGATTGGATTTCTTCAAGAGTGTAGCCTGTATAGACCCAGATATTAAGATTATAGGCTTGTTTGATAGCTTTAGTTAAAGCTAAAAGATTTTCGTATTGAAAAAAAGGATCGCCGCCGCTGATGGTTATGCCGTCTATATAACCAATGTATTTTTCTATTAAATTAATTTCGTTTTCTATGCTTGAGGAAATGCCACCCTTAATATTCCAAGTTTCCATATTATGGCAGCCATGGCAGTGGTGTGGACAGCCTTGAAAAAATATCACATAACGCATGCCGAGTCCATCTACAATGGAATTGGGTTCGCGCCCGGCTATTTTAAGTTCCATGATAACCTAATAATGTGATTTTCTCAGCTTTTCTTCTTTAGTTTTACCTTTAGTAAAATTATTAAGATAACCAAGGTATCCTGTAACCCTGCGCACTCTCATAATATTTTCACTACCACAATGCGGGCAGGTATCCTCAAAAACACCGTGTTCATGACACCCATTGCATTGGTCGTAAGGAAAGTTAAAACCGATATATCCACTATCAGCACTTTTAGCCCGTTTAATCGCCTCGTTCAAAACCACTAAATTATGTTCAGGGCTGGATTCAAATTCCGTATAAGAAATGTGTCCACCAAGGCAATATTTATGAAATTTTGCCTCAATTTCCAGTTTTTTATAAGCATTTATGGCATAATCTACCGGAATATGGAAACCATTGGTATAAAAACCTTTGCTGATAACCCAATCAACATTGCCAAACTTTTTCTCGTCTATCCCCGTAAATTTATGGCTTAGACCTTCCGCAGGTGTGGCGATAATGGAAAAATTCATGCCATGCTCTTTCGTGGCTTTATCGGTTTGAGCTTTCAATGTCGCCAAAATTTCTTCTACCTTAGCAATTAATTCTTCATTCTCACCGTGATGTTGTCCGAAAATAATTTTTAACACCTCGGCAATACCTATAAATCCAATCGCCATGGTGCCATTTTTAAATGCTGCCTCGGCATAGTCCTTAGGAGATAAATTTTCACTATCAACATAAAGTTTCTGCCCTAACATAAAAGGAATATCTTCCACTTTTAAATTTTTTTGGATGGCGTATCTTTCTAAAAGTTGCTCTATAACTAAATTGGCTCCATTCACAACTTTTTCTAAAAAGCTCTCGAAAATTTCACTCGCAGAGCCACCCTCCGATTGCGCAAGTAAAGCCAAACGAGGCAAATTCATAGAGGTAAAACTTAAATTGCCTCTACCTTCGGTGCCTTCAACTCCGTTGACATTTTCAACAACGCGAGTCCTACAACCCATGGTTCCCAGTTGTTTATGAGAAAACTTTTTATTAAAAGAGCTATCGCAAAATAAAAATGTTGGATTTAAGCGCGTGGCAGCAATTTCTATGGCTAGTTGCAATAAATCGTAATTAGGGGCAGCGGGTTCAAAATTGATACCCTCTTTAATTTTAAAAATCACCTGTGGAAAAATCGGGATTTCGCCGTTGCCAAGCCCAGCTTTATAGGCTAACAAAAAGTTTTTGGTGATTAATCTACCTTCAACTGTAGTATCGCAACCTAAATTAATGGATGTAAACGGCACCTGTGCGCCTGCTCGAGAGTGCATAGTATTAAGGTTATGAATTAAACCTTCCATGGCTTGGAAAATAGCATTATCAAGTTTTTCTTCCACAAGGCGGTTAAAATCTTCCTCAGAATAATTAGCATTGAATTTGCTCAGGTCGGCAGATAAATTTTTAGCAATATTTTTTCTTTCTAAGACAACAAAATCTGCCATATCAAAGTCAAAATTCGCAATACCAACACCGCCGAATTGATCGTTCTGCTCACTTTGCAAAATAATTGCCACCAAGGATGTTGCAGAAGCTATACGCTTCGGTGGGCGAATATAACCATTCCCTGTATTAAAACCGCCTTTTAAGAGCTTATTCAAAGGAACTTGCAAGCAATTCACTGTGAAATTGTAATAGTCTAAATCATGAATATGAATATCACCACCGGTATGAGCTTTAGCAAATTTTTCACTTAATACGGTTTCAATGGTATAAGCATTGGAAATGGTAGAACCGAAGTTCAACATTTTTCCTGATGGCGATTTTTTAATATTGGCATTGTCAGATTTAAAATCGCTTAAGCTGGCTTTAAGGGTATCGTAAATACTGTTAAGAATATTCCGCGGCAAAGATTTTTTAGGAGGGTTTGGATTCTCTAAATTTAACACTCTTAATAGAGGATTCTTAGGCATGTGCGCCACAGCAGCAGATTCTAACTTTCTTTCAAACATAAGGAATATCTTGGGGTTAATAAGTTTATATATTTATTTTAGCAGGAATATTTTATTTTAGAATAGTAAAAATATTTTTTTTATTAACCCCAAGGAAATTACATAAAACTACATCCCCGCCAGTAAACTGTCCCACATTTTTATAGCTAAATTTTCGCCGGTCATATTAATAATTGGACGCAAACCGGTGGGCGAGGTTACGTTAATTTCGGTGATATGACCGTCTATAACATCAATTCCTACAAAAAACAATCCCAATTCTTTTAATCTGCCACCAATAGCCTTGCAGATTTCTAAATCTCTGGCAGTTAAATCTGACTGCTTAGCACTGCCGCCCACTGCCAAGTTAGAACGAATCTCATTTTCGGCAGGAATTCTGGCAAAGCCGCCCGCCACTTCGCCATTAATAAGAATAATGCGTTTATCGCCGTATCTCACATTTTCTAAAAACTCTTGCACCATCACTTGTTCTTTAAAGGTATGTAAAAAATATTGGATGATAGACTTCGCATTAAAATCTCCCTGACGCAAAAAGAACACATCTGCCCCTGCGTTGCCGTAAAGCGGCTTAATTACCGCCCGACCATTTTCCTCTAAAAAGTTGTTAATAACATCAAAATCTGATGTAATAATGGTTTTCGGCATGTAGTCATAAAATTCCGTAACCAGTAATTTTTCAGGAGAATTCCGCACGCTTACAGGATTATTCACTATGCGCACCTTATCCATAATTTTTTCCAGTAGAAATGTGGAGGTAATATATGCCATGTCAAAAGGAGGATCTTGTCTTAGGAAAATATAGTTAAAATCTTCCAAACTAATTAACTTTGATTCTTCATAAATTATAGGAATTTCACCAGCACCTACCTCAGTAATATCTAAAACCTTAGAAATTTTATGCACGCGCGCCATCACCTTACCCTCAAGCCAAGATAGTGTATTTGGCGTATAGAAATATACTTCCATACTACGCTTAAATGCCTCTTGGATAAAAAGATAGGTGGAATCGCCTGCATAATGCAGTTTTTCAGGTGCATCCATTTGAAAAGCTACTTTAATATTCTTCATTGTTTTTCTCCTTAAATTATTTCTTCCCAAGCATTTTCTATATGATTAATGCCACTTTTGCTTATTAAAATCGCATCCAACCTTAAATAGTAATTATTATATTTGGCGTTGTTCTGCTGAAAGAATAACAACGCATTTTGAATCCTTTTTTGCTGCCTCGGCAATATTACATAGGGTAATTCGCTTTCATTCTCCCGATATTTTACCTCAAAAGCCACAAGAGTGTTAGCTTTTTCAGCTAAAATATCAATTTCGCCAAGTTTGGTTTTGTAATTCATAATTATTACTTGCCAACCCTGCTTCTTTAAATAATCCGCCGCCTTTTTTTCAAAAGACTTCCCTAAATTATAACTGGTTTTTATATTGAATAATTTTATCATAAATAATATTTTTGTTAATACCTGTAATTTCTGCTAATGTTTTTGCCATATCTTTAGTGGATAGATTAGAATATTCTTTAATTAAATCTTCGATATTATTTATATCGTAGATTGCAGCCTGTGGATGATATAATACCACAAATTCTCCTCTGGGCTTATTATTTTCATAAAACATAATTAAGTTGGCAAGGCTATCTTTTTTAACTTCCTCATATAACTTACTAAGCTCCCGTGCTACAACAACTTCTTGCTCTTTTCCGTAAATATCTACCATAGCTTGCAGGCTATCCAATAAACGATTGGGAGATTCAAAAAATATGATAGTCGCTTCACTATCCATATATTTCTTAAAAATTTCCTGCTTTTTAGTATTAGATTTATCTAAAAATCCTAAAAATAAAAATCTATTGGTGGGTAAACCACTCAGGGTTAGAGCAACGATGGGCGAACACATGCCACCAATGGCTTCAATTTTAATATTTTCTTGCTGTGCCTGTTGCACAAGCACATAGCCGGGGTCAGAAATTAAAGGCGTGCCGGCATCGGATATTAAGGCAATATTATGACCTTCTTTCAATAGCGATATAACAAAATCAGTTTTCTCGTTTTCATTATAATTATTATGACTAATTAATTTTTTAGAAATTCCCAAGTGTTGCAATAACTTAGCAGATACGCGGGTATCCTCACACACAATAATATCTGCACTGCGTAGCGTATTAACAGCGCGCAGAGTAATATCTTCTAAATTACCAATAGGAGTTGAAACAATATACAGAATACCAAGCATGCTTTTAAATCTTTTATTTTAATTAGTATTATAATATACTATTTGTTATAAAAAAATAATTAATAGGTCTGCAATATGATTAAAAAATTAGCAATATTTTTGCTATTGATTTTGCTAAGCGCATGTAGTTTTGTTTTTGATTCCGTAAAAACCACCGCTCCAACCACTGAATCCACCTACAATGTGGCAGTGGTGTTGCCCTTAAGCGGTAAATTTAAAAATGTTGGGGAATCTTTACTTAATACTATCCATCTTGCTTATTCGCAAAATCCTAATAAAAATATTGTTTTAAAAATATACGATAGTAAAAGTGATAATTTTAATGCGGCAGCGTTGGTTAAACAAATTCTGGCAGACAACAATAAGGCAGTGATTGGCTCGGTATTTGGAGCAGAATCTCTACAAATTGCCAAGCTATTAGAAGAACAAAATATTCCGGTTTTTAGCCTTTCTAACGATATTAGTATTATTAATCAGGCAAGCAATCTGTATACATTGTCGCCTTTACCAATTACCGAAATGGAAGCCTCCATTGATTATGCCAGCAAATTTCTAGGCAGCAGAAATTTTGCGGTGCTTGTGCCTGACAATAAATTCGGCGAAATTATGATGGCAGGCATTAAGCAATCGTTGCAAGACAGAAATTTAAATTTGGTGCGCTATGTGGCGTATCCTACTAATAATCCAAGGCTAACCCCATTCGTGCAAAAATTATTGCTAAAAAAAGAATTAACCAAAATTAATGAAATTAGTGCAAAATTAGCCTCAGGAGATGATGTTTTTGACGAAAAAGGCAATAAAATCACCAAAATTCCAGATAGCAATTTAGATTTTGATACTTTAATAATTGCCGATTTCGGTAATAGAGTTCCGGTGTTAGCTTCGCATTTTCCCAGTATAGGGATTAATACCGCAGCAATAAAAGTGATTGGGTTAAGCAACTGGAATACTCCTGAAATTTACACCAATAATTTATTGCAAGGAGCCGTTTTCGCCGACCTTAATAAGTTTAATAACACGGATTTTGCCAGAAAATATCAAGAATATTATAATATTGCGCCGAGCTTACTTGATGTGGCAGCGTTTGACAGCGTTATAACAGTAATGTCTTTAGTTTATAAAGATGGCGACGATTTGGTAAATGATTTCACATCAGCAAAAATCACCTCGGTTAACTTGCAAGGACTGGCAGGCAATTTTATTATTACAGGCGACCGCACAAGTAGACGCAATTACAGCATCAACCAAATTGATAAAAATCGCGGCGGCGTAATTATGGTAAAAGAAAATCTTAGCATGAAAGATTTAATCAAGAATTATAATTATGGCGACTTGCAGATTGAAAAGTTAAGTTAATTACGCAAATTAAGAAGCAAGAAGCTCTTTTTTCCTTAGCCATGCCCGCACATGGCTCTATAAAATCCCTACACCACCCTTCAGCGCAGACATGATGCAGAAAAAAGAGCTTCTTGCTTCTTTTCAAGCACTCAAGATTTTCCTCTCCCTTTTGAACAAACAAAAATCAGAACAAATTCTCACCACAAAATAATATTTGCGATTATATTCTAAAATGTATATAATATATTTGTGTTATAATATTTGCAATATTTATAGAAAAAGAAAGGTGTTGAGAAAAATGAGTATCAAGAAAATTGTAGGGATAACCGGCTGTGCAGCGGGTATAGCTCATACTTATATGGCAGCAGAGTCTTTAGAAAAAGCCGGGCGAGAGTTAGGAATTGAGGTAAAAATAGAAACTCAAGGCAGTATCGGCGCAGAAAATCAACTTACGAAACAAGATATAGAACAGGCAGACCTTGTTATAATCGCTGCCGATATTAACATAGAAAAGATTCGCTTTGTTGGCAAAAAGCTCCTCATGGTAGATACCAACGAAGCCCTTAAAGACGCCGTAGCTTTAATTAAAAAAGCCGAAGCTGAAGCTGAAATTTATTTAGGAAAAGGCGAAAAAATTGACGGGCTGGAAATCGGCACCTCCAGCAATAAAGTAGTAATGTATTTAATGTCGGGGCTGGCAGGGATGATTCCCATGGCGGTCGCCGCAGGGCTTTTGTTAGCTTTTGCCAATGTTTTTGCTTTCCATGCCGATCCACTAAACCCTGACATGGTTATTTGGGGCTTTACCGACGACGCTCGCGGACAGTTCTTTTCCCACCTATTTAAACTTGGGCAAATTGGCTTTATGCTAATGATTCCTGTATTCGCCGCAGGTGTGGCAAGAGCCATCGGAGATTCTCCGGCAATGGCTCCGGCTTTCATTGCCGCCTACATTATTAACGACGCTCAATTTTTAGGCACCGAAACCGGGGCTGGTTTCCTAGGCGCAATTATCGTAGGCTTTGGCGTGGGTTATTTCGTTAAACTAATGAAAATGATTCCTTACCCTAAAATTATCAAGCCTGTGGTGCCAATTATGATAATTCCATTGATTACCACCTTTGTCGCTTATGTGGTAATTTTTTATTTAATCGGTAAACCAATTGCCAATGGTATGAGCTGGCTCTACGATTTAATTAATAACATCACCATTGCCTATGCTGCAGCACCTGTGGTTTATGGTTTTGTCTTAGGAGCCATGATGGGAACCGATTTAGGCGGACCAATCAACAAAACCGCCCTCATGGTTGGTTTAGCCATCTTCGTAGACACCATGAATAAATTCGGAATTTTAGGCGTTAACGGGATTCCACAAGCGGCAACCATCGCGGCTATTTCGGTGGCTCCACTGGGCGCAGCTTTTGCCACATGGATGTTTAAGAAAAGATTCACCATAGAAGAAAAAGCCATGGGAAGCTCTGCTTTTGTTATGGGGATGGTGGGAATTTCCGAGGGAGCAATTCCTTTTGCCGCAGGGAATCCGAAATTTATTATTCCTAATATTTTAACCAGCGGACTTGCGGGCGCACTGGTGGCAGGTTTTGGGATACATTTCTTCGGCGGTATCGGCTCACCTTTAGGAGCCTTTGTGGGCTACGTTACAGGCGGTCCTGCACCGCAGATTCTTTGGATAGTGTCAATACTTTTCGCCGCCTTCTGTAATGCTTTATTATATGGATTTATCGTTCGTAAAAGAGGAGTAAAATAATCCCCACCCGTCATGCCGTTGAAAAACGGCATCCACCAAAATATGGAGTAAAATAACATGAATAACATATTCGCTAAAGAAAACATTTTTGTAATAGAAGAACCCTTAGATTCTAAGGAATCCTTCTTTAAAATTATTGCCAAAAAAGCCACTGAGCTGAGCTTTGTAGAATCTGAAAAATCTTGTTTTGAGGGGATTTTAGAGAGAGAATCCCAAAGCACCACAGGCTTTGAAGATGGTTTCGCCATTCCGCACTGTAAAAGTAATACCGTGAAGTCTCCGAAGTTGATGATTTTTAAAACCAAGGAAATTCCGTGGGATAGCTTAGACGGCAAACCCATCAGTATCAGTCATGTGCTGCTAATGCCCTTAAGTGCCGATAATGAGCATATTCGGCTACTTTCTAAAGTGGCTCGTGGTTTAGTGGATGAAAATTATCGCAATAGCTTAAAACAGGCAAATGCGGAAGAAATTTATAATTTAGTTGCAAAAAAGATGGAGATGTAAAAAATGGCGAAAGTTCATATAGTAAACCATACCCACTGGGATAGAGAATGGTATTTCACGACGGCAGATGCGCTGGTGTTAAGCGAAAACTGTTTTACGGAGGTAATTGCAGAGTTAGAAAAAAACGAGACGGCAAAATTTTGTTTAGACGGACAAACTTCAATTTTAGAAGACTATCTCCGCCTACGCCCTGAAAAAGCTACGGCGGTTAAAAAGCTGGTGGCGGAAAGAAGGCTGGCAATCGGTCCTTGGTATACCCAGCCGGATGTTTTTTTTGTGAATGCCGAATCTCTTATTAAAAATTTAATAATCGGTATTGCCGAGGCAAAAAATTATGGTGCGCCCATGAAAATTGGCTATTTGCCCGATACCTTCGGTTTTAACGCCCAAATGCCGACGATTTTAGCCAATACAGGAATTGATAACATCATCTTTTGGCGCGGCATAAATTTTGCCAAACATGTGAAAACTCCGTATTTTAAATGGACAGGACTGAGCGGTGCAGAAATTACAGCCGTGAATTTACCCGAGGGCTATGGTATCGCCTATGGCTTGAATAGCTCAACAGATTACATTAACAATAAGCTCAAACCTACCACTGAGAGTTTAAAGAATCTGGCAAAAACTGAAGAAATCCTGCTTACCGCAGGTGGCGATCAGGTAGACATTATTCCGAATCTGCATGCAAAGCTCGCAGAAATTAATAAATCCTGCGAAGATACTTACGTTATCAGCTCTTATGAAGAATTTGTAGACGTGCAAAAAGCAAGAGACGACTTAGAAAATTATGTTGGCGAATTCCGCGAGCCATGTTTGGCAAGGGTGCATAAATCTATTGGGTCTGTGCGCTACGATATTAAGCGCGGTAATTATCTGTTGGAAGAAAAACTTCTCAAGCGCATTGAGCCTTTAATGGCAATAGCTCGGGCAAACGGTGTTAAGGTGGGCGAAGGTATATTACGGACGGCTTGGAAAAAAATACTGGAAGGACAAGCGCACGATTCCATGGGTGGCTGTGTAAGTGATGATGTGCATGCCGATATAATCCATCGCTTTAAAGAGGCTAACGAAATTGCCGATTCTATTGAGAATCTCATCATGAAGCTCATGGCAGAAAAACTAAAATTAAAAACTAACGAAATTGTAATTTTTAACACCACCGCCAAACCATTTAGCGGTAGAAAAATAGTTTCATTCATGGCTCCAAATACAAATATCAGCTTTCCTTTTGATAAAAACGCTTTGTTGTTGGATGTGGTAGAATATGCAGGTAAAGAAAATATTCTGCTGGAAACTCCTGAGGGCAAAACCTATATCAACGAAGATCCTTATGTGCGCTGCACTGCCAGTTTAAACGTGGAAATTCCAAGTATGGGTTATGCGGTGTTTAGTTTTGAAAGCTCACCTAATCCGCTGCCTGCTCCTGTGGTTGTGGCAGAAAATTTCATTAAAAATAATTTTTACACCCTAAAAATTGAAGGTGAAAATCTTACTTTACAAGCTGGCAACACCATTTTAAACGACTTCCTAAGTTTTGAAGATATGGGCAACGATGGCGATACCTACGATTTTTCGCCTCTGCGTCAAGATAAACCTATCATTATGAATTTGTCTTTGCAGTCTGTCAAAAAGTTTGGTAATTATGAAAAAATGGTTTTGAGTGGTAATTTCAAACTTCCTGAAACTCTTAGTGATAGAATTTCTCCTAAAAATACTGAAGATTTCGCTATGGAATTACATTTACGGCTATGGCAAGACAGCGAGATAATAGAGTGTCGTATGGTAGTTGCTAACACTGTCCTGAGCCATCGTTTACGCTTGAGAGTTAATATGGGTGAGGAAATCAAGGAAACAATTGCATCATTACCTTTTGGCTATATACGGCGGACTCCGCAAAAAGAGAAAATTGCAGTTCTGCCCGCAGGATTCGTGGAAATGCCCATAGATATAGAGCCGTTTGACGCCAGTGTGTCGGTAGAGTCTAAAGACCTAACCCTCAATTTTTTTGGTGCAGGCATAAAAGAGTATCAAGCCATTGACCGGCACTTAAATATCACGCTTTTTGCCACCACAAGTCAGCTGGGCAAACCCGATTTACTGTATCGTCCGGGTAGAGCCTCAGGCGATACCACCAAAAAAGGTCATGTTATGATACCAACACCAAATGCCGAGCTTATCGGAGATATGGAATTTGCGTTTGGCATTTCTGCCAATGTTGGAAAATTCAATGGTGCGGTAGTGGCGGAATTAGACGCCAAATATCGTGAGGCGCATATCGCGTATCAGTTGCAAACCCTTAATAAATTTATTAACCGCTTAGATAATAAAGTGCAACCAAGGGAAAATGTAATTCCTGCTGAAAGGGAGTTTTCTTTATTTGAGGCGGATAACAGCCTGTTATTAAGTAGTTTTTCGCCATCCATGTATGACGCAAATGCTTTTTTACTACGCTTTAAAAACATGGGAGAGAAAGAGATTTTTGCAAAATTCAAAAACACAGACCTTTTTGAAGAAATAGAAAAAGTTAATTATGCCGAAGAAGTTTGCAAAAATCAGAATATGGCAATTGCCCCCTTTGACACTATTACGTTAAAGTGTAAATTGAGAAAGTAAAAATGCCCTCCCTTAAAATCCCCTTCTCTGAGAAGGGGTGGCTTGCCATGGGCAAGACGGGGTAGTGAAACCAACATTAAATATCATGCTTACAAAACTCTCACAAAAAATCGGTATTAAAGAGGAGCTATTCCATGGCTACATGGGGTTAATCCTCTTTAGTTTGGGTATGGGAATTGAAATCAGCTGGTTTTCCTCTTTTTTGGAAGGGGATGGTTTTAATTTAAAGTTTATATCCTTAATTTTTTCTCTTTACGGATTCGCCACCTTTATTTTTTCTTATTTATCCAGCTTTATGGTGAATAAATTCAGTGGCGGCAAAATTATGTTTGCCGGCGTGGTGGTATATCTGCTAAGCGCAAGCCTATTGATTATCGGCATAATGTATAGAGAATATAACCTGATAGCTTTCTCTTATTTTTTGCGGGGAGCTTCTTTCCCACTGTTCGCCAATTCTTTTTTAGTATTAATTACCCTAAAAACTGACCTCAAACACTTAGGCAAAGCCACCGCCTACTTCTTTTTATGCAGCAATTTGGGCATGAATATTATTGCTCCTGTATTGTCTTCTAACCTATTAAGTTCTTTAAGCGCAATTGATATTTTTATGATAGGAGCGGTTATTTCTGTATTTGGCGGTATTATTGCCCTTGGTTTCAGTAAAAAAGATATATTTATTGGCAAAAAAGACGAAAAGATTCTTGCAAATATTGCTACCGGAATAACGATTTTATTTAAAAATAAACGCTTAATCGCGGCAGTTGTGGTGTTAATAATTAACAATATGGGGCGATTCGGCTTTATTATCATAATGCCGATTTTCTTATTACAGAGAGGATTCTCACTGGAACAATGGGGCAGCATTTGGGCAATTACCTACATTGTAAACTCTTTGGCTGGCATTGGCTTTGGTCATTTGGGCGATAAATACGGATTACGGAAAATCGCCATGTATTTTAGTGGCACCATCACCGCTTTATCTTGCGTATTAATTTATATATTCTGCCAATATTTTTACGGAAATGTTTTTTTATTAGGATTAGCTTTTAGCATTTTCGCCATCGGTATTGCCGCCTTTGGACCAATATCTGCCCTTATTCCTGCCATGTTGAGCGACAACAAACCAATTGCAGTTTCCATTATTAATTTAGGTTCAGGACTCAGCGGCTTTGTTGGCTCACTTTTTGCCGGGGCAATCTTTGAAAAATTCGGTGGCAATGTTCTATTAATCAGCCTTGCAATTATTTATCTATTTGCAAGTTTATTAATTAGTGTTTTAAAAACTAAGGAAGAATTGGTTTAGCATTAAAAATTTGGCTGGTTTTTTTAAGATTTTTTAAACTTTCATCGTAAAATTCTTTAAAATACATGGAGTAGACCTTTTCCAAGGTGTAAATTAAGGCATATCTTGCCAGTGTTGGCACTTCTTTGAAGAGAAGGGGATCGGTTTCTAGGCATTGTATGGAAATTTCCTTAGCAGCGTTTAGAGCCAGTTGACTATTAATGCCATTGGTGATAAGAATTTGCGGGATATTCTTTTTCGTAATTTCCGCCTCCATTAAAAGAATTTCTTCGCAATTACCGCTATTAGAAATTATTAAAGCGACATCGCCTGCTTCCATCATTTGCGACATGCGAACTTGGTCTTCAAAATCTTCAAAGAAAATTACTTTTGAGGGCGCAATTTTCCGCATTCTGAAGTAAAAATCTTTGGCAGGAATTTGCGACATTTGAAAGGCGTAGATATAAATTTTTTTTGCCGCTTTTAATAAAGCAAAAGCCTCTTGAAATTCTTGAGTTTTTGTGGCAATCTCTGCTAACTCTATGGCTTGTATCACAGGATTTAGAATTTCCGTATCTAAAGCATGCGCCTGATTTTCATAATGAAACTTCAGCTCACTAAAGCCTTTATAGCCAATACGCTGGGCGAAAGAAATTACGCAACTGGAAACTTGTTTTGTAGCTGTAGCTAAATCTCTAGCGGTTAAATGCGGAATTTGCTCTTGATGTGCTATTAAATGATCGGCAATAATTTTTTGCGCAGGCGAAAGTAAACGATAATTTTCCGTAATACGATAAATAACTTGATTCATATTTATGTTTGTTAATTTCAAACCACAACAATTAAAATTGGAGTATCACCCTAAAGGTGATACGACTAAACTAGGTTCTATTTAGCAAAGCTAAATAACTACACTGACCGGCTTCGCCGCCACCCACAACGCCCAAGCGAAGGGGAATTTTAGAACCACTAGTCCCCTATAACAATTTTCTCCACCAGCTCGGCGATTGTAGGGATATATCCGCCTTTATAAAGAGGGTCAGTGGCGAATCTATAGGCATGATGCCCCGAAAATAACAGGTTATTATCAATAGAACCACCATGTCCAACATCTTGTAAAGATTTTTCTATACAGAACGAACGTGGGTCAGGCAAAATTCCGGTGGTATTTTTTTCGTTTTCGCTCCAGTTGCTAAAGCGGCAAGCCGATAGGCAACCCATACAGTTTGCTTGATCTTCTTTAATCTGTTCTGCCACGGCAGAAGTTTCAAAAATAATAGTATCTTCAGGAGTTTTTAACAGAGTATTAAAGCCGTCTTTGATATAAGATTCTGCTTTAACATAATCTTCAGCTGACACATAAAACTTCGTAATACCATTACTCGAGGTAATTTCTTTAGAAAATTCTTCACTCTGCTTACGTTCAGCTTTCATTTGTCTGTCTGAACGTGCATATAATTCTTTTAAAAAAGTATTATTCACAGCCGAAGAATAGAATCCTGTTGGAGAAAATCTATTTAAGCTAACATCACCCTCTTTAAGAGTTAATAACTTTTGCTTCCATGCATTACTGATGGGACTTTCCTGTGTCAAAAGAGGTCTTGTGCCAAACTGAAAAGCCGCCAGACCAATTTCAGGATTATCAATATATTTAGACCATTCACTTAAATTCCACACACCACCCGCAATAATAATCGGCACATGTTGCAGATTAATCTCATTCATAACTTTACGAATTTCTACAATTCGCAAGTAAGGATCTTGTTTTATATTGGGATCTTCTTGATTCGATAAACCATTATGACCACCTGCCAACCAAGGGTCTTCATAAACCACACCACCCAATAACTGCGCAGTTTTGTTATAGCTTCTTTTCCACAAAATAGCAAAAGCACGACTACTGGAAACAATCGGATAATAATAAATATTGTGTTTTGCCGCAATATCACTTAAAGCATAGGGTAAACCTGCACCTGAGGTAATACCATGGATTAAACCCTTGGTTTTAGTAAGGGATTCTTCCATAATAATTTTTGTGCCACCCGCTTCCCACAGGAAGTTAAAGTGGATTCTGCCATTGCCGCCACTAACATCCGCCGCAATTTTTGCCTGCGCAATACAACCACGGATACTTTGTTCCACAAGCGAATCATGCTTTTCTTTCCTTGTAGACTTGCTATCATAAACATAAGGAATATAATTACCATTTTCATCATAAAAATCAGGATTCGTGCCTGAAATAGTGCCAACGGCTCCAGCACTCGCAAAACTGCCCGCAGTAAGCCCGGTGGAGATATTAACACCTTTACCACCTTCAATTATAGGCAAAACCTCACGCCCACTAATGCTGATTTTATCTAACTTAAATGCCATAAATTCCTACTATATTTTAACGGTTAATCTAATCTTACCTTTATCGTCAATTTGCGCTACTTTCACATCTAATAAATCGCCCACTTTTAAAAAGTCGTTAATATTAGAATTACGATTATCGCTCATTTCAGAAATATGTAAGAAACCATCACGATTCGGCATAAAATTAACAAATGCCCCAAAATCTAATAGTTTAACCACTTTCCCTTTGTAAACTTTACCAACTTCAGGCACCGCCACAATTGCAGCGATATGCTCCAGCGCACCATCAACTTTTTCGCCATTGGTGCCGGCAACTTTTACGAGACCATCCTGTGATATATCAATTTTAACATCAAACTTTTCACAAATTTCCTTAATGATTTTACCGCCGGTGCCGATAATATCCTTAATTTTTTCCTTATCTATTTGAATGGTTTTAATTTTAGGAGCTGTGCCGCTAAGGTCAGCTTTAGCAACCGAAATAGATTTCGCCATTTCACCTAAAATGTGCTTTCTGCCATCATGGGCTTGCGATACCGCTTTTTCCATAATTTCGTAGGTAATGGAGGTAATTTTAATATCCATTTGCAGCGAAGTTATACCACGTTCAGTTCCGGCTACTTTAAAATCCATATCACCAAGGTGATCTTCATCGCCTAAAATATCAGAAAGCACCGCATATTTATCGCCTTCTTTAATTAAGCCCATGGCAATACCCGCCACAGGTCTAGGCATTGGCACCCCTGCCGACATTAATGCAAGGGAAGAACCACACACGGTCGCCATGGAAGACGAACCATTGGATTCGGTAATTTCAGAAACTAATCTAATTGTATAAGGAAATTCTTCTTTGCTTGGAAGTAATGGATGGATTGCACGCCATGCCAATTTACCATGACCAATTTCTCTACGACCGGGCGCACCAACTCTGCCAACTTCTCCCACAGAAAACGGCGGGAAGTTGTAATGAAGCATGAAACGTTCTTTAGAGTTATCGTTTTCAATATCGTCAAGCATTTGCTCGTCAATTTCGGTTCCAAGGGTTGCAAACACAAGAGCTTGAGTTTCACCTCTGGTAAATAATGCACTGCCATGCGGCGCAGGAAATAAATCGATTTCGGTGGTAATTGGACGAATTTGCTCTAAGGTTCTACCATCAATGCGCACCGCATTTTTCAAAATATCGCCACGCACAATGTCTTTTTCTAAGGCTTTAAAGTAATAGCCGAAGTGTCTATCCACAAAAGTTTCATCAAACAAACTGCTACCTGCAAAAGCTGATTTCGCAATATCTTTCGCTTCATTAATTTTTTTGCTACGCTCAGTTTTATCTTTAATAGAAAAAGCCTTAACTAAATTGTCTTTAGCCACTGCGCTTAGCTCAGTAATAAAATTTACAACCTCAGGAGTATCAAAACTCTCCATTTCAAACGGAGCTTTATTAACCGCCGCCTTAAAGTCATTAATTAAGTTAATTACAGGAGCGAATCCTGAATGCGCGAATTTTAATGCACCCAGCATAACTTCTTCACTTAGTTCTTGCGCTTCAGATTCCACCATTAAGATACCATCTTTAGTGCCTGCCACAACAAGTTCAAGCTCACTATCTTTTACCTGTTGAATGGTTGGATTAAGCACGTATTCGCCATTAATGTAGCCAACTTTGGCAGCACCAACAGTATCTAAGAAAGGCACACCTGAAATAGAAAGTGCGGCTGAGGCAGCTATCACCGACAATACGTCCGTAGATACTTCCTTATCGCTGGAAATAGCCGATACAATCACCTGCACTTCGTTTCTGAAACGTTCGTCAAAAAGCGGACGCACAGGGCGGTCAATTAGCCTAGAAATCAGCACTTCCCTTTCGGTTGGCTTGGTTTCGCGCTTAAAAAATCCACCCGGGATTTTGCCCACTGCGTAGTATTTATCTTGATAATTAACAGTTAAAGGAAAGAAATCCAGTTCATAATTTGCATTTTTACCAAACACCACAGTGGCTAACACAGTGGTGCCGCCTAAGGTGGCTACCACTGCACCATCAGCTTGTCTGGCAATTTTACCGGTTTGCAAAGTTAATTCTTTACCTGCCCAGTTAATTTTTTTTTCTATGATATTAAACACTACTATTTCACTCCTCTTAGACCTAATCTACCTAGAATAGATTCGTATCTGGTGTTATCTTTCTTTTTCAAATAAGTAAGTAATTTTCTTCTTTTAGAAACCATTACTAAAAGTCCACGTCTTGAGTGGAAGTCTTTAGTATGTTCTTTCATGTGATCGGTTAAGTATTTGATTTTTTCGCTTAGAATCGCAATTTGCACTTCCGGTGAACCTGTATCATCAGCTTTGGTTGCATAATTTTTAATGATATTGGTTTTATCTTCTTTTTTTAGAGACATCGCTTTACTCCTATATTAGTTGGTTATGATTGAAGACCCTCAAAAAAGATACCTTTCCGTCTTTATTTTCCATTAAGGCTAAAATTTTACCTTGGTATAAAGACTTAAAGATTCCCTTAGGACAGCCAAGCAAGCTAGACAAATTCCCATTACGGACTTCTGTCGCCTGCTTTAAATTTAAAGAATATGCCAAGATGTCTTTCAGCATATCTTCTATACTAATTAAATAATTTTCAACAGTATATTCTTCATTATAGATTGAATTTAGCGAAAGTAAAAGTTTTTCTTTGTGAATACATATTTCAGTCCGCCTTAAATATGCGATATGCCCCAGTGAGCCTAAGTTTTCGGCAATATCTTCCGCTAGGGTGCGTATATATGTCCCCTTAGATACTTTTGCAATTAACGTGGCTTTTTTGTTGATGGAGTCAAAATTTTTTAACTCTAAGGAATAAATTTTTATCTTGCGCGATGGAATTTCCACAGCTTCTCCTGCACGAGCCAAAGCATAAGCCCGCGCGCCATTAATTTTTATGGCAGAATAGGCGGGTGGTTTTTGAGAGATTTCCCCAATAAATTTTGGCAGAATATTTATTAAATCACTTTCTGTTGGGGTAAAATCTGTGGTTTGAACAATATTTCCTTCAGCATCTGCGGTATCGGTTTTAGAACCAAAAGCAATTGTAAACTCATAAACTTTGTCAGAATTCATAACGTAATCTACAGTCTTGGTGGCTTCACCTAAAGCAATGGGTAAAACGCCCGAGGCAAGTGGATCTAGCGTGCCACCATGCCCGATTTTATGGGTTTTCGGAAGTTTAAGGTATTTTTTTAACTGCGCCACCACCCCAAATGAAGAGATTCCAATCGGTTTATCAATAAATAACCAACCGTGGAGATTGTTTAGGTCTATATTAGGAATTTTGTTTCTCCATTATCTACAATAATGAATTACGATTTTGTGAGGTATGGAAAATAGCAACTAAGAATATTTTTTGTTCAAGCTCTGCAACCCTATAAACTAAAATATAAGGCAACTTTCTAAAGACTAATTCTCTAGTATTTGGTCTAACTCCTATTCTGCCCATATAAGGATTATGCTTGATTGTATTAATTCTTTCATCTATAACAGAAATAGTTTGTTCCAACAAATGATTATGGTTTTCACTTAAATAATTTTTAATACTTGAAAAATGATTAGAAAATCTCGTAGTATAAATTATTTCCATTATTTTTTTCTATATTGTCTAAAAACAGATTCAATTAACTCACTGTCAACAAAGTTTCCGTTTGCAATATCCTCTAAGCCTTTATCTACTTCCGCTAATTGCCAATCTGTTAAGGTGTAAGAAGAATTATCATAGGAAGAAATATAATCTTCTAAAGCGTTGTCTACTATATCATCAATATTAATATTGTCCATTTTAGCGATTTCTGCCAAGCGATTCCTTTTCTCTTCGCTAATTCTAACCATATTACTCATAATTTTTATCCATATATTTAATATAATTTAATTATACTTTAAAAACTTATATTTCATTACTTATTAATTTGAAAGAGAAATTTTATTTGCTCTTCTCGCTTTCTTCCAGGGCTTTAAACATTTTTGCTGCTTCTTCCATTTTATCAAATTGTTTATCTATCACGAAAAACAAGTTAGGAATCACCTTAATTTTTAGAGCCTTAGCGATACGAGAGCGCATAAATGGAATATGTTTATTTAAAGTTTTTATTAAAAGCCCCTCTTCAACATTCACATTCCAATTACTAATAGATACAACCGCCCGCGATAAATCGCCACTTACTTCTACACCTGTAATCAAAACAATCTTATCAAAAAGCAGAGCGTCTTTCAGTTGCGACTTTGTGAAAATATCCGATAAAATCACCTTAATTTCTTTAGCAATTCTATCGGTTCTACTGAAAGCAGGAGCTTTATTGCTTTTAACAATGTCTTGTTGAAAAATATTTTTATTCAATGCGTTCTCGTTTATATTTTTAAGTTTTATCTTGTCTGCGACGCAGTGGATCCCAGCCTTCGCTGGAATGACGAATTATCACTACCCCGTCCGCCTGCGACGTCCACCCCTTCTCATAGAAGGGGATTTTTTAAGACTATTCAATGGTATTTCTCACTTCCACTTTTTCAAAGCATTCTATGTTATCGCCCACGCGCACATCGTTAAAGTTTTCAATCGCTGCACCGCATTCGTAGCCTGCTTTAACCTCTTTGGCATCGTCTTTAAAGCGTTTAAGTTGCGATAGCACACCTTCATGCACCACGACATTTTCTCTTAACACTCTCACATAGGCGTTTCTACGAAGTAAGCCATCAAGCACATAGCAACCTGCGATTCTACCAACTCTGCTAACATCAAATACTTCGCGCACTTCTGCAGTTCCAAGAATATTTTCCACAATATCAGGGTCTAATAAACCACTAAGAATCAATTTTGCGTCATCTACCAAATTATAAATAATAGAATGATAACGCAGTTCAATATCTTCTTTTTTGGCTAAATCGCGCGCTTTAGCATTCGCTCGTGTGTTAAAGCCAAAAATAATTGCACTGCCCGTGTTAGATAGCATAACATCTGACTCGGTAATTTCACCAACGCCACTGTGGATAATTTTAATTTCCACCGCTTCGTGGATAATTTTATCTAACGAAGATTTTATCGCCTCAAGTGAACCCTGCGTATCAGCTTTTACAATTAAAGCAAGAGTTTTAACATCTAAAATTTCATTACTTAAAATATCTAAAATATTTTGCGTAGTGTTTTTGTTCTCAGTTTTTGCCGCTTTGCTTTTTCTGTATTCCAGTAGCTCATTAGCAGCCGCTTCATTTTTCACAACTATGAAAGAATCGCCAGCCTGCACTACATCGGCAAAACCTGAGATTTCCACAGGAGTTGATGGCGGAGCTTCTTTAAGCCGCTCGCCTTTATCGTTAATCATAACCTTAATTTTGCCGCTGGAATTACCGCAAACAAAATAATCACCCACATGTAGTGTGCCACGCTCCACAAGGACACTAGCCAAATAGCCAAAGCCTTTTTCCTGCTTAACCTCAATAACACTCGCCTTACCCGGTGCTTTATAGTTAGTTTTTAAATCTAACATTTCGGCTTGTAAAAGAATAGCTTCTAAAAGTTTATCTATCCCTGTGTTAGCTTTGGCAGAAATTTCCACGGCTAATATATCGCCGCCCATTTCTTCCACCACTAAATTTTGGGTTAAAAGCTCCGACTTCACTTTCATAGAATTCGCATCAGGCTTATCAATTTTATTGATTGCCACAATAATCGGCACCCCTGCCACTTTAGCATGATTGATTGCCTCAATGGTTTGCGGCTTAATACCATCGTCTGCAGCCACCACCAACACCACAATGTCGGTAATGCGTGAGCCGCGCGCACGAATTTGCCCGAACGCTTCATGACCCGGCGTATCTAAGAAAGTAATCATTTTACCACTTGGCGACTTCACCATGTAAGCTCCGATATGCTGAGTAATACCACCCGCCTCTTTGCTTACCACGTTAGTTTTTCTAATGGTGTCAAGCAGCGTGGTTTTACCATGATCCACGTGTCCCATGATGGTTACCACGGGAGGTCTTTCTTTTAGCTCTTCAGGTTTATCATTAAAAATAAAATATTGCGATTCAATGGAAGAAGTATCAATAATATTTGGTTTATGCCCAAACTCAATAATTGCTAATTCTGCGGTTTCGGCGTCTAAAAGACTGTTAAGATTGATAGAATCATCCATTTTTGCTAAAAATTTTAACAATGCAGAGGTTTTTTCCGACATTTTCGCAGCTAAATCTTTAACCGCAATTTCGCCGTGAACCTCAACGTTTCTAATAATTTTATCTTTAGTTAAACTTTTTCTTTTATTTTTTCTTTTAACGGTAATCTGCTTTTTAGGTTTAATTTCCTCGTCTTCAGCTTCCTCTTCTTCCTCAAAATCTTCATCTTCTTCTTCCGCCACAGCATAGGAAGACTTCCAATTTTTTGCTCCTGCAGCACGTCTAGCCTCACCGTCGGAAGATTTCTTTTTAGATTTTTTCTCTTCCTCCGCCTCAACACTAAATTCTTTAATTTCCTTAGCGTCACGGTCTTGCTTATTTTTTTCCGCAACTTTTTGGGTATGATCGACCACAACTTTAACTTCAAAGCTGGATTTAATTACATGGTTTGAAGAAAAAGCAACTTCTTCAGCAACCGCCACCACTTCCTCTTCAAGAGGTTGCAATGCTTCAGCTTCCACAGATTTTTCTAAATTTTCCCGTTCAGTCTCGTTCATTACCTCAGTTGGCTCTTCCTGCTCTTTTTGCACCACATTAAGACGCGATACCACAGGGCTTGCTGCTTCGCTTTCTAAATTGGTAGAGGCGAGTTTTGCCCGCAGCTCTTTTTCCTCAGTAGTCAGATGAGTTTGATTCTCACTTTGTGAATCCTTTTCACCATCTTTTTTAGGAGCTTTACCGCCACGCACTTCGATTTTTTTACCCTTCTGCGCTTTGAGCTTTTCTTCTAAAATTTTAGAAATATCGGGAGAACTATCCGTATTTAAACTTAAGGACAGCGTTTTTTTCCCTTTTTCTACTGTTTTATCATCATCATTGTTTGTCATTAAGACCTCTTTTTTCCACTACGTGGAATTTAACATTTTTTAACCACTACCCCGTCCTGCTACGCAGTCCACCCCTTCGCCAGCGAAGGGGAATTTAGGAGCTAGTTTTCCCATATTTTGCGGGCATTAATAATAATTGCTTCCGCCTTTTTAAAATCTAAACTACCTTTCGGTAAAATATCTAATAAATCGTAAGTTGATAGCTCGGCTAAATCGTTCACGGTTTTCACGCCATCTTTACCAAGCAAAATCAACATTTCTTTGCTTAAACCTGTAAAGTTTCTTAAATCTTCAGAAATTAACAGTTCATTCATTTCAGCAATATATTTTTTATCTCTTTCAGCAATAAAGGCTTGCGCACGAGATTTTAACTCTGCGATAATATCTTCATTAAAGGCTTTAATGGCATACAGATTCGCCACTTTTTCTTCAATAATATCTTCCACGGTTTTAAAACCTTCTATCACCAATAGTTGCGAAATAATATCATCAATATCCAGCGATGTTTTCATATATTCCACGCGTTCAGCCATTTCGGTTTGGCGTTTAACTTTTTCAGTTTCTTCATCCATTAAATCAATATGCCAACCCACAAGGTGCGATATTAAATTAATGTTTTGCCCGCCTCTGCCAATCGCTAATTTTAATTTATCAGTCCCTACTACAACTTCAATGGATTTTTTAGCTTCATCAACGATAACTTTCTGCACATCAGAGGCATGGAAAGCATTCAACACAAAATTACCAATATTGTCAGAGTATCTGATTAAATCTATTTTTTCGCCCTTAAGTTCAGCCAAAATCCCTTGAATACGTTGACCCTTAAAACCCACACAGGTGCTGATAGGATCAATGGAACTATCGTTAGAATATAGAGCCACTTTTGAACGAGACCCGGCATCGCGTGCTACGGCTTGAATAATAATTTGCTCATCATACACTTCTGAAATTTCCTGCGCAAAAAGTTTTTTCACAAAATCAGGATGAGTTCTTGATAATACTATTTGCGCCGATTTAATATCTTCCTTAACATCCACAATTAAAGCCCGAATTCTATCGCCAACATCAAGGTTTTCTCTTGGAATTACATTATCACGACGCAAAAAGGCTTCGGATTTATTAGTTAATTCCACAAACACATTGCCAAGCTCAACCCTTTTAACTACGCCATTAACGATTTCGCCGATTTTATCTTTATAATAATCAAATTCTTTTGATTTTTCGGCTTCTTTAACGCGTCTCATAACAATTTGACGAAATGGCTGCACGAAGTTTCTATCAAAATTAACCGGAGGCAACACTTCAATTAACATATCGCCCAACACGGCATCAGGTTTAGTTTTTTGCGCCTCTTCTAATGTAATTTGTTGCAGCGGATTTTCAATTTCTTCAGAGACAGTCAATACTTTTTGCACGGAAATGGAGCCGTTATGACGGTTGATTTTTACCCGAATATCGTGGGCAGTGCCGTATTTATTAACGGCAATTTTTTTGATGGCGGTTTCCATTGCCTCAAAAACTTCTTCAATGGATATGCCCTTATCGCGCGAAACTCCTTCAATAATATCTATTAATTCAGGTCTGGCTTGTAATTCGTTCATTGAGTGTTTATTTAGCATTTTTGTCCTCTTTTTTTTCCTTTTTTGTTTTTGGTTGGTTCAGTTGGTTTAAACAAATCTTTTAGTATATCTAAATTAGCTTTTTCTATAAAATCCATGGAGATAGTTATGTTTTTTTGCTCGGTTTCTATTTCTATATTGTTATTTTCGGCTTTTACCAATTTACCCTTGAAAACTTTTTGTCCCTCAACAGGCAACTTGGTTTTTAGAGCGATATTTTGTCCTATGAATCGCTGAAAGTCTTCAAGGTGGGCAAGTTTTCTATCGATTCCTGCGGAACTAACCTCTAGGTTATAACGATTTTCTATAACATCATTAACGTCCAAAATAACCGCAAACTCACGGCTAAACTTGGCGCAATCGTCAATGGAAACAGGGCTGCCATCGGCTTTTTCCAAAAATATTTGCAGAGTGATTTTCTCTTTACCGAAGGTTTTAACATCCACAATCGCAAACCCTAAGCTACTTGCCACGGGAGACGCCAAGTCTAAAACCTTTTGTTCTAATGTATTCATATTTTATTTTACCTATTAAAAAAGAGCTGTAAAAACAGCCCCTTTTTTAAATTTTCATCAATATATATTTAATATAAAGGAATATTTCGATTTTTGCAAATGATTAATTAATTCAGCTAAGTTTTTCTTTATATATTGTAGATATATAAAGAATCTCTTGACTAGTCAAGAGATTGGAATTTTAGAAAGAAAAATATGAAAAAAATAGTATTTTTAGTAATTTTTGCCCTTTTTATTGTAGAATTACACGCTGAGGACAATGAAATAATCACGCAGCGACCTAAGCCCGATTTCCTTAAATCCCCTGAAATTATGTCCAAAGACCATACCTTTATAATAGGGGTTGGCGGTAGCATGAACGAGTTTGATATTAACGGAGCCACTTCCCACACGGCAAGAACTCCCAACTTTAATCTGTCTTATTTAAGGCGATTGAACAACACTCGTTTTAGCAGTTCTATGATTAGCTTTGGTTTAGATTTTAGCCTGTTTGTCCGTAATAAAACCTCCTTAAACGGCGAAGTAGACTATAATCCCAAACCAAATTGCTCTAACGGCGATTGCCACTACGATTACGACCACACTTCAACTAATATCCACATAAATTACGGCTTATATACACTTATGGGCTTATTTAATTTTGAAATTATAAAAGTTAATTGGTTTGATTTGTCGGCACAAGCAGGAGCGGGTGTTGCCTATCAGACCCTAAGATTAGACATGAACACAATAGATACCAACTATGGCAATTATTCATACATGGCAGCAGAAAACGGTATTTTGCCCGCAGGTAAAGTTGGACTAAGCAGTAGCTTTTACCTAAACCAAACTTTGGCTATAGGTCTTGGCTTGTCGTATTTTTATATAAGCGATTCTAAAGTTAAAGCGGAAACGCTTAAAAATAACAACACCATAACTGTCAATATGATTTTAAAATATATGATATAAATAGGAACAACATGAAAATACTCTTAATTCCATTAATATTCTTATTATCAACGACGGTGGCAAATGCGGTTCAAAATTATCAACCTGCCAGAAATCCACTAAATCAAGAAATTCGTAATCCCTTAAAAGAAAAGACCGATAACAGATACAGCATTTCACAAAGGTGCGATTACATTGAAGAAGCCCAACAAATGATTTGCGTTAACCGCAGCCGACCAATCATCGGCACCGCTCGCCAGTCGGGCGACAAACGCTCCACCCCAATTACCATGAAACCTGCAGGAAAATTGCCGAACTAACAAGTTTATGTTTTGCGAAAGATTAACTTATGATATAATATAGAAAATTTTATTAAAGGTAAAATATGACACAATCGGCTTTAAAAAAGATACATAAACCTATGGCAAAAACCGTAGGGCTTACCACACAGCCAACCAATAACTTTCAACTTTCCGATGAACAAGTTCTTGAGGTTGAAAAAGCTATAGAAGAATATGAAAAAGGTAATATTATAACCGAAGAAGAGATGGATGCTTTGTTTGATAAATATATGAATGAATAAAGCTAAATGAAGATAGTCTATACTCCAAAATTTGATGCAAATATTATAGAAATAAAAAATTACTTAAAAGCAAACCATCCTGTTTATACAAAATCTACATTATTAAGAATAAAACAAAGAACTAAAGATATTCTTAAAAATCCATATTTAGGAAGAGTTGGTAGAACATATGGCACTAGGGAAATATTTTTTAACAAGCTCCCTTATTGTATGGTGTATAAAATTAACCCGAATAAACAAGAAATTGTCCTATTAAAAATTTTCCACACTTCTCAAAATTATCCTTAAAAATTATTACTTAATTTTTTTAAAACTAAGTTTTTTCTTTATACAATACTTGTATATAAAGAATCATTTGACTAGTCAAATGATTCAAAAATTAGAACTAGCAAAAAATGGTAATAAAAAATCTCAAATATGTTATATTGATTTCATTTTTAGTATTATCTTCATGTGGTGAGTCTAAGGTAGAAATTGAAGCCAAGACTGCTATAGCAGAAGCAAAAATTAAATATAGCAACAATAAAGACGAGTTTAAAAAGCAACAATCTGCTCAAGAAGAGTTTGTAGTCCAAGCCAGCACTCCTCCAGATAGCTTCACATCATTTCATGACCCTAACTCATGGACAGAAATGCCTATCAATGCTGATATTAATTATAGTCTCGCTTTTAGTAAGGCTATAGAGATTGTATCAAACAACGGCTATGAATTAGAATCACTTCAAGATGGCAAATATTTTAGAACCGCATGGAACTATATGGAAATAGACAATGGGAGGAAATACAGAACTCGTATTTTATTTAATTTTTCTTCAGATAGAAAAAAATATAGCCTAAAAGCTGAAGCAGAATTTTACAATCCAATTAAACAGCAATGGATAAGAGGCTATGATACAGAAATATTAAAAGTCATTAAAGAAGACCTAAGAGGGAGTATTTCTTACTAAAATGAAGTATATTATATTATTTTTTACCTTAATAACTTTAGCTAATTGCGCATTTTTAGGTATAACAAGAAATGATTATACAAAAGTATATAATTCTTCAGGTTATAATATCATTGTAAATACTGATTATGATGACATAATCATAACCCCCTATCAAAATTCTATAGTAAAATCAAAAGAATTTCTAAAAATTTCCTCTACACACCCTAGTTGCACGACACAAAATGTTCCTAGAAAATTCAATCGGTCATCTTTTGGATTAGATGCAATAGTGTCAGCAGGATTAATTACTGCTGCCATAGTTTATAATGAACCTTATCAAAGAGACATGGTTGGATTTGCAACAGGGTATGCAATTATTGCTATTCTTATGTTTGAGCTTTTTGATATAGATAAAAATCTCCATGAAACTCCAAAAGAGTATAATTACACTTGTGAAAAACTTTATTAATAAATTCACCACTAATACATCATATAGCCTCAAGATAGTATCTAACTGTTAAATTTATACTTGACAATCATATTCTTTTAGAGTATAATATAAGCATGTATAAATTATTACAAGAAAAAATAACCCACCTCGTCATACCGACGTAGGTCGGTATCCACTGTATTAATAAACAAAAGAGGTCTATCAAAAAACAATAAAAATAAAAAAACAGCAAGCGAATAAAAGGTTGTATAGTTAGTTTAGTTTTAGGACGTAATAAAGTATTTGTATAAAATAGTATAATGGTCAGGAAAGGGTT
>JAISPM010000131.1 GCA_031274895.1 Alphaproteobacteria bacterium | reverse complement strand
AAAATTCCCTCTTCTTTCATATTTATTTGAAAACTTAATAAATCGCTAATATTATCCGGCGTTGTTTTATACGCTTGCATTATTTAATTCCTTTTATATATTTAAAGTCTATGGTTGCGCTGTTGTTTTCTGTGTTATAAATTATCATGAATTCTTCCTCTAAGCTGTATTGCACTCCGCCTACTTCTAAAATATCGTGATTATAAACCATCGGAAAGCCGCTGAATTGCACGGCATCCAGTATCAAAAACGGGTGATAGATTTTAGGCGACTGTTGCACCAAGGTATTACTAACATAATTACGGACAAACCCATTCAAAACATTTATTCAATCTGCAGAGCCACTTACTTTAACCTGCAACCCATCCAAAGTATCGCCTATCTTGTATAATTTATGAGTGCAAGGATTCAACAACTTATTTTGATTATTTACTATATAAAAATAATTATACATGCTATAAACTACCCCCTCCACTCACCAAACTTTTATACAAATTAGGCTCCGTTTGCCCCATAATATTTGGAGCAACATAGTTAGTTAAATTTAACACCACCTCGCCCGTTTGATAATCTACAGAATAATTGGTTAAAAATAAATCTTCCTCTATGATATTCATAGTTTGCAACCTTCAAGCATAATACATATCGCCAACATTTATATAAGTGGTAGATGTGCGCTGACGGGTGGCAAGCATTGTGGAAACCAGCAGTAAAAATGGATTTTGGATTTTATCTGAATCTTCAATCCCGCTTAAAATATTATTAACATCATTTGCGATCCCCATATATTCCATTAAAACATTAGAGAGCAGAGTTGGGGCGATTTTTAACTTCACATCAACATTTTTAATCTGCCTTTTTATTTGATCGTTTCAAACTCTACTCACCACAGGCTGCCTTGTGGCAAAACAGAAATTACTCACAAGCGGAATTATTAGTTTACCTTGTCAGGCTCCCATGGTATTATAAAGCATAGTATTGTCCAAAATTACACTGCCCTCTTTCTTAGATATATCATTTTCGCTAAAGCCGATAATTTTAGCACCATAACATCCTAAATAGCCCTTTAAAATATCTACTCCTAATAATTTTGTCATTTATTTCCTACTTTCCATTATGTTTCTATGGGTTGACTGGGTTCATTGTCCTTTATTGTTATCTGCAGTATTTGATTCCTGTGTTAAAACCTCGGTGGTATAATTTTCTACAACATTAAAAGAATCTAAAAAAATATTTAGTTTCTCTAAAACTTCATAAGTAAATATTTGATTAATGTTCTCTGTGTTTGTATTTGCCACAATATTTTGCTCTTTATTTGGCGTTATTATATTATTAAACTCATCCAAATACTTATTAATCACTGTAGTATTATGAATATCCCTATGTTTAGCATTACGCACAATATTGACGACATTATCATACCAATTATTAACCTTAGTGTTATGGTTAGTGATAGGTTGCAATTTCAGTAAACTATTTTCCATAAGATACTTAGTTTCTGTGTTGAAAGCAGTATTAGCCAAATTAGTAATTAATTCAGTTTTATCATGCTGTTCTACATCTTGGGATGACAAAACACTATTCATAACCTGATTTGCCTCATCAGCGTCATTCATAATTACATAGGGCATATCCTCAATCATACTACCTCTCAAATTAATAATTCGCTTTAATGCAGCATTAGTATTCTGCGCTACCTTATCAATCTTACTGAAAATATTCTTGATACGCTCTTCTGAAATGGTTGGGATTATATTAATCCCAACCTCCGCAATTTTTCTTACCACTTACACACCTTTCTTTTTACTATGCTTTTTTTCATACTCTTTCAGATAAACATAATCACTTAACTCTTCCAAGGGCTGATTCATAAGATTTTCATAAATAATTTCGTCATAAGCGTAAAAAGTGTCAATTTTTTCCTGTCAAACACTGGCATATTGATTAGCTGTAATATTGATAATATCTTCCAAAAGATGTGGAGATATTTCACTTTTATCTAGGTTTGCAAGGGGTATATTGTTGTAGAATATCTTATTTCCTCATACTTCAAAGGTTTTTTCCTCAAGACCTAAAATTTCTAAAACTTCCTTAAAATAACTATAACTTTCCTTAAATGTAATGCTCGCCGAAAATATTTTACTCTCTGCAATAACCTCCTTATTAATAAGGTGGCTATTTTTATTAAGCAACAAGTATAAGCCATAATTAGCCATGTTTACCACTTCAGTAAATATCATCAATTGCTCTTTAAAGCTCATCTCAGTAAATTTTTTTATTTTAAGTTTTTTAAACATTTTTAATTCCTAGAAAGTATTTTTTACTAATTTACCGCTAAAATTAAATATTAGTTTTGAACGAGTTGAATCATCAATACTGGATTGAGATGTTCTTTGTTTAACCCTTGCCTCAAAAGTGAGTATTCTATTAACATCTTCTTTATGAGTTATCATAACTAAGCCAACCTCACGGGTATTAAACAACTCATTTATTAAATTAATAAGACCACTATCTTCAATGGTGGTAGTTATAGATAACTGGTCTGCTTCAACACCACCTTTAAGATTAACCATTCCACTGGTTTGGCGTGTAGGATCGTAAGAAATTTCGTTGAGGAGATTATCTGTAAAACTAGCAGATTCATAACCCAACATAGTAAATTTTGTATCTCTAAAAAACAACGTAATTTTGCTGTTTGTTGATGTAAAAATTTGTGCTGACATTTTTGTTTCCTTTTTGTTTAAATTTATTAAAATGAATATTTTTGAGCTTTATATTAGGAGATTTTTCCCGCAGAGTATAACTAATACATAAGGGGAAAAGCAACAACATAGAAAGCCAAAAAGATTTATTTTATGAGTAAATTATTCCTTCAACACGCCATAGCGAATTGATACCATCAAGATTCACCCGCACATTCTTTAAAGTTCCTTGAATGCCGTCTACCGATAGCTGGTTATAATCTACAATAAAAGTTGCACCATCACCAATTAAATTTTGTTTAATATAAGATGATAAAAGATTATTTCCTCTATCTTCAATTAAGACATAATCTTCATGCTCCATGTGGAGATTACTATTTTGAATAAATAATTTAATATCATTTTGTAAGGCTTGTTTAATAACCTCACCAATCAATAATCTTGTCCAACTAACACCGCCCATTTTTAAATTTGCAAGCTCAACTGCAGGAGTCGCACTATCAGGGGTGTTGGCAAAAATTAAATTGCTGTTGAATGCACTCAGATATTGAGCTTCATTATTTAATACAGGTTTTCAAGTGCTTAATGGCATATATTGCATATCATTAAGATTCGCTACAGTTCTGCTTAAATATATACTTAGAATTTCATAAGGAGAAGTAATAGTATTACCATCTATAATAACAGCGGTATATTTTTCCATTGCCTTAGTTTTTGGTGAAGCTAATGGCTTATTATTGGTAATAGAATCCCCGTTGGCATCTACTAATTCACCAAAAGTTAAATCTTCAATGGATATAGTATTCGTATAAGTAATATTAAGTGTTGCTGTCTTATTAACATCATCAACAGCTACTATTTCGGCGGTTGATGGGTTAGTTGTATCCTGAGCTATACCGTTTAAAACAAGAGTAGCTTTGCCATTTGTGGTTGTAAATATTCCTGAGCTATCCACATCTGCAAAATTACCGACAATAACACCTGTATTTAACGTGGCTATTGGTAGTGTAATAGTGGAAGGAATATTTAAATCAAGAATAACATCATTTCCATTAATGCTTACTACATGCATTAGCAGAACGTTACCGGTTGTTTGATCTTCATGAATATAACCTGCATACAAAGAACCATCTAAAACTTTAACTGCCACATAACCATCAACCTGCATAATACTGGTATCTGCCATACTTACTTTTACGGCAACAGGGGTTGAAGGTAATTGTGGATTTGTAGATGGAAAACTTTCCATATCATCGCTGGTTAAAACTTTAAAACCTTTGAAATTGTTTAATTCAGTATTATTCAATACTGCTAAACTATCTACCAATCAAAAACAAGTATCATGCGCATCCGTTAAGTTTCTATTATTCACTAAATAGATTTCTTTGGTTCCCAATGTGGCTCCAAAGTCAATCATTTCTTGCGCTGTAAAATAATTGGCAAAATCATTACCCGCTACTAATTTTGGTGTTGCTAATTCGTTATTGCTATCATTTTCTACAACTCAAGCATATTGAAACAAGTTATTCCTAGTGGTTATACCTGTTGGTGAATTGACATCAATATTTACTACATAATCTATAAACATGTTTTCTCCTTTTGTAGATTATTGTCTTTTAATTTAACATACATATTATACATTAAAAAGAACGACCTGTCAAGAGAATTTATTAATTAAATGTATAAATGATTTAGTGGTTGTTTTAGAAAGCTCAATAATAAAATTTAGTTAAAACTGAATTATGACATACCTAGAGTTTACTACAAGTAGAAATATGTCATTAAAGTTTTAACTAAATTTTATTATTGAGCTTTCTATCTACACATTAAAAAATAGAACGGTTAAAATATAATCAAAAAAGAAAATCAGTATGGACGAAACTACCACTGCATTAGTAGTTGCTTTACCAACGCCTAGACTACCTTTGCCACTAAAATAACCAAAATAACAACCCATCACCGTAATTATTAAGCCAAACACGGCAGCCTTTACCAATCCTGATATAACATCCAGCGGTTGCACAAAAGAAATTGTGTTTTTTAAATACAAACTGCTGCTAAAATCTAACTGCACTACTGCCGTAATCCAGCCACCCATCACACCAATAATATTGGCAAACATCACTAAAATCGGCAGAGCTAAAATCCCTGCAATAATTTTAGGTGTAATTAAATATTTAATAGGATTAACCGACATGGTATAAAGCGCATCCAGCTGTTCGCTTACTTTCATGGTGCCGATTTCTGCCGCCATGGCTCCGCTGATGCGCCCTGCCACCATGAGGGCGGTTAGCACGGGTCCTAATTCACGGGTGATAGAAATTACTACCACATTCGCAATGGCTCCTTCGGCTGAAAATCTCGCAAATCCCACATAGCTTTGCAATGCCAATACCATGCCTGTAAAAAAAGCCGTTAGCCCAACAATCGGCAACGAATAAAAAGCAATTTCCACGAATTGCTTCCACATATTTTTAAAATAAACGGGCGGACGAAAAACGCTGAATATGGCAACAATCATAAACAAAATTTTTTCACCAAGACTTTGCACAAAACTTAAAAAGGCACTACCGATAGCGATAATTAAATCGCTGATTTTAGCAGTTGTATTAATTAATTTCATAATTAATCCTTACCTTTAAAGGTCATCAGTCTCATAATCAACATCCCTCAACCCTAACCACGCCATTTGAACAGCTTCAAGGATTTTTTCATTGCAACCCTCTTTTTTATCACTAAATTCCGGTAGTGTTAAAATCCATTCTTTTAGCACCGGAAAACTTAGATTTTCCACATCCGCATGAGGATATTTTTCTTCCAAGGCTTCTGCAATTTCGCTTATGTCTAACCATTTCATGGTGATTATTCCTTTAATTATTGTCTGCTACGGCAGTGGATACCAGCCTGCGCTGGTATGACGGTCGTTATGTATTAAGATTGAACGTTGCGAGTTTTAGTAGGAATTACAAAGGTTGCCCCCTCTAAATCTTTAGTAATTTTCACTTGGCAACCAAGTCTTGAGGTTTTAGATAATCCAAAAGCCATATCCAGCATATCGTTTTCGTCATCACTAGGCTCTTCCAGTTTATCGTAATATTCCTGTTCTAAAATTACATGGCAGGTAGAGCAAGCCAGTGAGCCTTCACACGAACCTTCTAAGTCTGCACCATTTGCGTGTGCTGCTTCTAAAATTGTTGTTCCCTCTGCTACGTCTATAGTTATATCGTCTAAGCCAGCCTTTTTAAAAGTAATTTTTACCATTAGTCTCTCCATTATTCTACATGTTATAATATACTAAAAATTTTGTATTAGCAATGCCTCATTTTCACCCTGCGGGGCAGTGGATAGCTGAAGGCTCCCCTTCGCTGGTATGACGGTTTTAGGTCAGCTTACTTTCAATATCTTCTAAATTTTTTCCGGCAAGTGCATTGTTAATTTTTTTGTTCATTCTATTTGCTGCAAATTCAGCTGTGGCAGCGTCCAGCTTTTTAACATTTTCTTCAATTAAATCTCTGCTGTCTCCTTGCATGGAGTTTAATAACTTGCTCAATCTCTGCGAAATTTCCTGCTGTTGCGCCTGACTTAGCAACTCACCATCTTCTTTAATTGCCACCACAAGGGCATCAATAAGAGCTTGCGCTTCGGTTTTGGCTTGAATCAGCAGTCTACTTTGCATATCCTCTGCAGCATTTTCCATGGAGTCTTCTATCATATCACGCATGGTAGAAAAATCTAACCCCCACGCCGGTTTAACTTCTATGCTCTGCGAAATTCCGGTTTTTTCTTCAACTGCCGATACACTCAACAGCCCATCGGCATCAATACTGAAACTCACCATGACTCTGGCATTACCTGCCACCATAGGCGGAATCCCTCGCAGAGAAAATTTCCCCAAACTTCTTAAATCTTTCGCAAGCTCTCGCTCACCTTGCAAAATATGAAAGCTCATGGCGGTTTGATTATCTTTTTGTGTGGTAAATTCTTGCTTTTTGGTGATAGGAATTAGAGTATTGCGGTGGATAATTTTTTCCACAATACCACCTGCCAGCTCAATGCCTAAAGATAGTGGAATCACGTCCAGCAACAAAGAATTTTTAGTTTTACCGGTTAATTCAGCAGCCTTATAACCTGCGCCCATTGCTACTACTAACTCAGGATTTAAACTACAGATAGGCTCCATGTTAAATAAATTTTGTAGTCCATTTTTAATATAAGGAATCTTTGTGCTGCCACCTACTAAAATTATTCCTTTAATATCTTTGAGATTAGCCTTAGAATCCGCCACTGCCAACTCACACATTTTAAGAGTTTTTGCTACAAGTGGTGCAATTTTTTCTTCAAAAACCTCTTTGGTGATACTAAAAGTATTACCTTGAATTTGCTTATGCACCATATCAGCTGTAGATAGTTCTTCTTTTATTTGTTTGGCAATATTTAATAAATTAGCATTAAAAGGAATATCTAGGGTAGAGGTGATTTCTTCCGCTATTATATTATCTATATCATCTCCTCCTAGTGCAGTATCGCCAAGGGTGGCAAGGACTTTAAAAATTCCTTTTTGCAAGGATAGAATAGAAATGTCAAAGGTGCCACCACCAAGGTCGTAAACCAAATAAATTCCTTGGAGATTCTGCGATTCTTCACTATCTAGCCCATAGGCAAGGGCAGCAGATGTCGGCTCATTAATTAGTCGTAAAACTTTTAATCCTGCCATTGTGGCAGCATTTTTGGTGGCAATCCGTTGCGTTTCATCAAAATAGGCAGGAACTGTAATAACTGCCGAGTCTACAGGTTTACCTAAATGTTTTTCTGCTACTGCTTTAAGATACTTTAATATATCTGCCGACACTGCGATAGCAGATTCAGACTTTCCCATCAGCCTTTTAATAGATTTAATGCTATCCGCTTTTTCTAAGGCAGGCTTACCAACCAAAGCTCCATCATTATCGTAATAAACTACCGATGGAATCAGCTCATCAAAATCATCACCAATTATTTGGATACTATCGCCGTTAAAATACGATATAACCGAGTTAGATGTCCCTAAATCTATACCAATCGCAACACTTTCCTCTACTTCAGAGGATTTTTGCTTTTTAGCGTTAACAACATCGTTAATTTGAATTAACATGGATTATTACATCTCTAATTTTTTGGAAGATTCTATAATTTTATCAATATATTTCAAACGCACGTAAACGTGATAAGCGACCGACTTATTTTTAAAATCAATATCGCTGTTTTCATCTAAAACATCTTGCTTCATGCTGTGCAATTTTTCTTGGAAGATTTTTAAATTATTGGTGTGTTGAATGTTTTCAAGCTCTTCATAATATTCTAAAAATTCTGTGAATAAACTACCGTTTTTAGAATCTATTTCTTCTGTAATTTCCTCGCCATTGATAAGAAAATACATATAAGCAAAACGCTTAGTTGCGTCAAACAGAGTTTCATAAGCCTTGTTTAAATAGCTGCTGTGAACTGTGGCATTGTGCTGCTCGGCTTTTGACTTGCTCACAAAATTATCAGGATGATATTGGCTCATCAGGCTTAAAAAATTCGCCTCCAGCTCATTGAGGTCTACATTAAGATTTTGCGATATTCCAAGATACGAGAAAAAATCTATCTCCTGCAGTGGGTTTAAATAACCACAATTAGAACAAATAAAAGTATTAGTTTCTTTAGAACAATTAACACAAATTAGTTTCATAGTTTTTTTCCTTTTTTAACCACTACCCCGTCGGCTTCGCCGCCACCCCTTCTCCACAAAAGGGGAATTTTTTTTGACCCTTTATACTGTGAAGGATTCCCCGCAACCACAACGACTTTTTTCATTGGGATTGCTAAATGTAAAACCTTCCTCTAAATCGTTTTTAACATAGTCTACCACACTTCCCAGCACAAATAAAACAGCTTTAGGATCGATATAAACCTCTATCCCTGCCTCACTCATGTGTTCATCTTTAGGATTTACCTCATCAATAAAATCTAAGCTCCATGAAAGTCCTGAACAACCTTTGGTTCTTAAGGATACTCTTAATCCTAAGGGTTTGGGTTCTCGCAAGGAAATAATCTCTTTGATTTTATCAATTGCTCCAGCAGACAAGCTAATTATTTGCTTTTTCATGTGCCTCTTCTTTTTTACTTTTATAATCAGCAATGGCAGATTTTACAGCCTCTTCTGCTAAAACCGAGCAGTGGATTTTAACCGGTGGCAATTCCAGCTCTTCTGCAATATCGGTGTTTTTCACTTTCATGGCTTCTTCTAAGGTTTTACCCTTTAAAATTTCGGTAACTAAGGAAGACGACGCTATCGCAGTGCCACAGCCAAAGGTTTTAAATTTGGCATCTTCAATAATGCCTTTATCGTTTACTTTTATTTGCAGTTTCATAACATCGCCACAGGCAGGCGCACCTACAATTGATGTTCCTACGTTTTTATCTTTTTCGTCCATCGACCCTACATTCCTAGGGTTTTCGTAGTGGTCTACTACTTTATTGCTATATGCCATAATTTTTGTTCCTTTTTTAATGTTTATTTTGCCACTACCCCGTCCGCCTACGGCGTCCACCCCTTCTACGAGAAGGGGAATTTAGTGGTGAGTTTAGTGTTCTGCCCACTTTATTGTGGAAAGGTCAACTCCAGCTTCCATCATTTCCCAAATCGGACTCATTGCCCGCAATCTATTAACGGTTGTGATAATTTTTTCCAGTGCTGTATCTATATCCTCTTCCGTAGTAAATCTACCGATACCAAACCTAATTGACGTATGCGCCAGTTCGTCTTCCAGTCCTATGGCTTTCAACACGTAGGAAGATTCTAAGCTGGCTGATGTGCAAGCCGAGCCGGAGCTTACGGCGATATATTTATTGAGTCCCATCAGCAAACTTTCGCCCTCAACTCCGGCAAAGCTCATGTTGAGGTTTGATGGTAGTCTTTTATCGGCATCGCCATTTAAATACACCTTAGGCAACGCATTATTTATACCATCTTTAAACTTTTGTGATAAGTGAGCTAATCTTTTAAATTCTTCACCCATTTCTAACGCACATAATCGTGCTGCCTCGCCAAAACCTACGCATAAAGGCGTTGGGAGCGTGCCACTACGTAAGCCTCTTTCCTGTCCACCACCGTGAATTTGGGCTAAAACTCGCACTCTTGGTTTACGACGCACATACAGCGCACCAATGCCCATGGGTCCATACATTTTATGGGCAGAAATGCTCATTAAATCTATGTTATCTGCCTCTACATCCAGTGGAATTTTACCCACGGCTTGGGCAGCGTCGGTATGAAAAAAAACTCCCGATTCATGGCAAATTGCACCAATTTCTTTGATGGGTTGAATGGTGCCAATCTCGTTATTAACCGCCATGATAGACACAAGCGCAGTTTTCTCTGTAATAGAATTTTTTAGTTTTTCTAAATCTACAATACCATTCTCACCCACAGGTAAAACCGTAAGCTCAAAGCCTTTTTCTTCTAAATTATAAGCACTTGCTAACACGCATTTATGTTCAATGGAACTAACAATTAAATGATTTTTGCCTTGCTTGCCGTAGAACTCCATAACTCCCTTAAGAGCTAGATTGTTTGCCTCGGTTGCGCCTGATGTGAAAATAATATCCTTAGCATTCGCACCTATTAGTTTGGCGATATTTGACCGTGCGATTTCCACTGCTGCCTCTGCATTCCAGCCCATGGCGTGGTTTCTTGAGTGAGGATTACCGAATTTTTCGTAAAAATAGGGAATCATTTTTTCCACCACCCGTGGATCGGTTGGCGTGGTTGCTTGATAGTCTAAATAAATAATTTTATTTTCCATTTATTTTGCCCCTAATATATTATTGTTATAAGTGTTATTTATTACTTCCTCTAAAGAAATTGAGCTTAAATAATTACAAATATTCGCCATAAGGCTAGACCATAAATCATGAGAATTACAAAAACCATTTTTTGCACATCCCGAGCCATTTTTGCATCTTAAAAATTCAATTTTTTCATCAACCGCTTGAATAACATCAAAAATAAAAATGTCTTTCGGAGCGCGCGCAAGTTTATAACCGCCGTTTGGTCCTTTGCTACTACTTACCAAATTATTTTTCTTTAGTTTGATAAACAGCTGCTCTAAATAAGAGGTGGAAATGTTATTACGTTCGGCGATGGCTTGAATGGAAACATTTTCTTTATCTTCCAAATTCGTGGCAATATCTATCATTGCCATAACCGCATACCGACCTTTTGTGCTTAATTTCATATTCTATTTCCTACTATTTTAGTAAGATATAGCATATCTAAATTTATTTTGCAAATAGATTTTTTCTTGAAAACTTTGGTATTTAATATTATAGTATGTTAAGAAAATAATGTCAATTTAGGTAATTATCTTATGCAAGTAAATGTGAATTCTGTATCCGGCAGACTAGAGGGGATTTACAAAAAATCAGAACAACCAAATGCGCCGTGTGTGCTTTTGTTGCATCCACACCCTTTATATGGCGGCAATATGCATAATAAAGTGGTTTACCTAATGGAAAAAGCCTTTTTAGCCAATGGATTTTCAACTTTGCGCTTTAACTTTCGTGGCGTGGGTAATTCTGAGGGAGCCTATGGCGAGGGTGTTGAAGAAATTATTGATGCCAGCACTTGTTGCGACTGGATTCAAGAAAACGAACCTACAAATTCCTCATTTTGGGTGGCAGGATTTTCTTTTGGAGCCTATATCGCCATTCAAATTATGATGCGCCGCATTGAGGTGAATCGCTTTGTGGCAATCGGTAGCCCTGCGAACATGTTTGATATGTCTTTTATTTATCCTTGCCCAACCAACGGTTTATTTGTGCATGCCGATAAAGATACGGTTGCGCCTATTAAAGAAGCGGAAAAAATTATCAAAAAAGCTATCCGCACCAAAGATAAAGAAATTGACTATAAAATAGTTAAAAACGCCGACCATTTCTTTAATTCTCATCAGGAGGAATTATACAAAATTTTAGATAGTTATATTAAAGCTGAATTGAAAAAAATCGCTGAAGAATCTGCGCCCAAAGAGTAGGAATGAGGAATAGAATCCATGTATAAATCAGATTTTTTAAATTTTATTAATGAACGAGGTTTTATTCATCAATGTTCTAATTTTGAAGAGTTGGATGATAGGCTGGCAAATAGTAAAATTACCGCCTATATTGGTTTTGATGCCACCGCTAATTCATTACATGTGGGTAGCTTAATTCAAATTCTATTATTGCGGCATCTGCAAAAGTTTGGACACACTCCGATTGCTCTGCTTGGTGGTGGCACCACATTAATTGGCGACCCCTCTGGTAGGGACGAAAGTCGTAAAATGCTATCCACGACGGATATTAACAATAATGCCATGGGAATTCGAAAGGTTCTTGAGAAATTTTTATCTTTTAATGGGACTAATGCGGCAAAAATTCTTAACAATGCTGATTGGTTATGTAAATTTAATTATTTAGAATTTCTGCGGGATTTCGGCACGGCGTTTACTATTAATCGCATGCTGAGCTTTGAAAGCGTAAAACTGCGCCTGCAAAAAGAAAATCCTATGACTTTCCTTGAGTTTAACTACATGCTTTTACAGGCAGTGGATTTTTACCATCTGCATAAAGAAAAAAATGTAGTTTTACAAATGGGTGGGTCTGACCAATGGGGCAATATAATTAACGGTGTGGAATTAACCCGTCGTATATCGCAGGCGGAGGTTTTTGCCTTAACCTCACCACTGCTTACGAAATCTGATGGTTCTAAAATGGGCAAAACTGCCGATGGTGCAGTATGGCTTGATAGTGAAATGTTTTCATCATGGGATTTTTACCAGTATTTTAGAAACACCGACGACGCTGACGTTATAAAATTCCTTAAATTATTTACTGAACTTCCTATAAGCGAGGTTGCGGTATTAGCAAAATTACAAGGGCAAGAAATTAACGAGGCGAAAAAGATTCTCGCCTTTGAAATTACAAAATTAGTTCATGGTGAGGCAGCAGCACTTACCAGTCAAACCACGGCAATTAATACCTTTGAAAAAGGTCTTGGTGATGATAATCTGCCAACTTTTTTTGCTAGTGAGGCTGAACTTGAGAGTGGAATTCCTTTGATTAACTTTTTAATTACCCTAGGCTTTACCACCAGCAATGGCGAAGGACGCAAACTAATTTTAAACGGCGGCATTAAAATTAATGATGTTGCTATTGCAGATGTTGCTTACAGTGTGGCTAAAAAAGACCTAGTAAACGGCGTTATAAAAATTTCCATGGGTAAAAAGAAACATGTTTTGGTGAAGGTTAAATAATTAATCATCAGGGTGGAATATTTTTGCGTAGCTAGCATCACCGTAAATATCTTTATAACCCATAGCTTTAGCTGATTCCTTATCAGAAAAGTTATATCTAATACCAAACTCAACGGCTTGAATTTTGCTATCACTAACCTCAAGATTCCCTTTTTTAATTCTATTAATCATGTTGATATTAGAATAATTCAGCGTAATATCTATGTTAGATGTAATAGAATAAGAAGCTCCCAGCTTTACTTGATACGCAGGATAGGTTAAATTTTGCTTATTTACCAAATCACCACTCAACATAGCCATGCCATAGCCTAAACCAACGCCACTAAATAACGCCATATTTTCAGTTATAGGCGCTTCATAAATAAAATTCATAAAGCCTAAAATATTATTACTGTTTATATCTGCGGCTTTAAAGGAAAATAATTCATTATCAACATCGCCGGAAAAAATAGAGCCTGAGGAGCCATCTATCACAATATTATTATAATCATTAGAATTACTTCCCTCTATATCTGCAGTATTATAATAACAAACCCTTTCACCCCCTCCTCCGGAAGTATCCATAACAGGACATTCTTGATACAGTGAGTCGCTACTATCAAGTAGCACTCCTGTTTTATTACAATAACCACTATTTAATTTTGCAACTGAACAGTAAGTCGTAATAAAGCCACTGTAATCTTGTTGTTGAGTAGCATTATAAATATAATTTTTAGGTTTTATTTTAAGCGAAATACTTTTTACTTCCGCTTCAAAGCGAAAATTTTTTAAAGTATAACCAACATATCCTGCAAAAGTAAAAGTATTTTGAGCTTCGTTATAAGATATTCCTTTAAGGATAGAAGAATAAGTATTATTTGTAGTCATATCTCCTACTATTCTAATTTGTGTGGCATAATATCCGGGTATTGCTGCTATATTAGTTTCATCTATATGTTTAGACTCACTCAAAGAGGTTTTGTTTTCCTTATTAAGCCCACCAATATTAATGGAGGTGTTATTATTGATAGTAGAACCAATAGAACCACCCACATAAAACCCATCAGCAAAAGCTGATGAGGTTAAAAAAATTACAAAAAGTATAAAATTTAAAATTTTCATAGGTTTTCTCTAAGGTATAAGCATGATGAAAAAATCAACACTATTTTGTGCAATAGGATTCATTTCAAGATTACTGAATTTAATTTTGCCTACGGTATTGATATGAGTAAGGCTAACATTAAGACGAATATTTTCATTGCCATTAATATTATAAAAGGTGCCGATTTTATACTGATAGGCATAGGTTGATACTTTACCATTTAAACTAAGCGGTAAATTTGATGTGGTTTTTAAATTTATTTGCGCTTGCCCAAAGCCACCACCACCAAAGAATCCAATATTAAAAACTACATCCGTATCGTAAAAAAAATTAATGAAATAGTAATTTATTCTGTTGTTCACAGACGAAGCCACATTATAAGACGTAAAATTTAAGAGATTACCACGAAAATTAACCTGATTAGTGCTGTCATAATTTAAGGATTCATAATAACAATAATCACCCTCAGAAATTTCAGAATGGTTTTGACAGGAATATTCATAACTAATCGTTTGGTTATTACTAATATCACCAAGAATTTCATTAAATTCGTGTGTTAGGTTTGTGGCTCTAAATTCTGCATCTAACCTAAAATTGTTTAAAAACTTATAACCGATGGCTATATTGTAAGATGGTGTCATTTTTTGGCTTTTAGCCATAATTTCTAAATTATTGCCTGCTTGAGAGTAGTTATTATTGATGGTAATAGTTTTATAAACATCAACTAAATCAACGCCATGATTAGGATAATTCGGGTCAGCATTAGTATTAAAGTTAGGACACTGTGTGCAGATATTGCCTATATCTACCTCTTGAGAAACGGTATTATCTTGAAAAAGTTTTGGTGCGCTATTAATATTTATACTGAGATTACTATTTTGGTTAAGCCCTGCTCCTGCAGAAAAATAAACCTCTGCAGATATTTGACCAATAGGAAAAATAATTATTAAAAATATTATGAATCTAAGCATAAAGTTGTCCCATAAAATACATAAGCAACTCTAGCATAACATGGGGGGGGGTAAAGCAAGATTATTTTGAAAGTTAGCAATAAAATTGCGTGATGAATTTTAGAATTGGTTCCACTGCCCCGTCGGCTTTGCCGCCACCCCTTCGCCAGACGAAGGGGATTTAGAAGGCAGTAAAAAGTTATTATAAGCTATTATCTCTGCCCGGGGTTTTCAGGTCAAAGGTTTTAATTGCGAAAGTAAACACAAAGAAGTAAATAACAAAGGTAATTACGCCTAAGGGAATCAACATCCAAGCATTGGTAGATTGCGGATATAAAATTATATAATCAAACAATCCTTGGCTAAATGTGGTGCCGTGGCGGATTCCCAGTAAGATAACAGGAATATAACACAACGCCGCTAAAAAGCAATGCACTAAATATAGTAGCGGAGCCACAAATAAAAAGCTGAACTCCACAGGTTCGGTAATTCCTGTTAAAAACGATGTTAGTGCTGCGGAAATCATGAGCGATGCCACCATTCTTTTATTTTCCTTTTTAGCAGTATATATCATAGCCATGGCAGCTCCCGGCAAGCCATACATACAAAATAAATAAGATCCTGCTAAATAACCGCTTGTAGGGTCGCCATGTAAATATCTTGGAATTTCACCATGAACTATATCGCCATTTGGCAAGGTAAAGCTACCAATTTCAAAGAAAAAAGGCACATTCCAAATATGGTGCAAACCTGTGGGAATCAATAATCTTTCCACAAAGGCATAGGTGGTATAAGCTATCAACGGATTTTCATAGGCTGCCCAGTTAGAAGCCACGTGAATTGCCCATCCTAATGGTTGCCAAATAAATACAAACACAACAGCTAAAAGGAAAGAAGATAAACAGGTGATGATTGGGACGAATCTTCTGCCGCTAAAGAATCCTAAATAATCAGGCAGTTTAATATCGTTATATTTATTATGACACCATGCGGTTAAAAAGCCGATGGCGATACCGCCAAGCACACCCACTTCAATGGATTTAACGCCCAAAATTTCGGTGGTTTCCATTCCGATAAATGTTGCCACCACACCCATGGTCGCAATAAAAACATAGTATCCACAGAGTGCCGCCAGTGCTGCTACGCCATCCATTTTGGTAAAAGCAATCACCGTCCCCACGGCAAATAATATTGGCATAATGGTAAAAATTGAACCGCCTGCAGCTTCAAACATTTGCGAAAGCCAATCGGGAATAAATGGTAAATTAGCGGCTCCAATCCCTAAAAGGATACCTGCGACAGGTAATACCGCCACAGGCAACATAAAGGCTTGCCCGACTTTTTGTAATTGCGAGAAAAACGACATGATTTAGTCCTTGTTATATAATGATACAATTATATCATTATAGCATACTAAAACTAAAACATCCATCAAAATAGTTGAATATATTAACTTATTGCAACAGAGATATTAAGAGTATAATCACTACCCCGTCGGCTACGCCGCCACCCCTTCTCTGAGAAGGGGAATAAGAAGGGAAGACGGATAATTTATAGATTATGGTTGTGTTTCTTGCGATTGTGTCTTATCTTCCTCTGTAGATTGAGGAATAGTCTCTTCTACTGTGGGGGGGGGTAAAGCGTCCTTGGTGTTATCTTGAGTATTTTCTTCCAAAGGTTTTGCTTCAGTATTTTCAGGCTGCGTAGTCTCACTATCTTCATTATTGGTGATATTCAACTCATTTACTGTATCGCCTTGTGTGCCGCGCGTAAACAGAGAGTATCTAATATTACTGAAAGACCCATGAATTCTGGTATTAATGGAAACTAACTGCCCTGTGGTTGGGATTGGCGTATTATCAAACAGCGGTCTAAAAATTGGGAAGTTAGAAATAATATTATTAATAGACCACAAAGGAATCAACTGCCCTACTATATCTAGGCTACTGTTTTTAACATCAATATAGCCGTGCATGTTGCCGCCCATTAAATTACCTTGCAATTCCAGCTTATCGATTTGGAAAAATAAATCTTTGCCTCTAAATTCCCCAAAGGCTGCTGAGAAACTTACGCCAACCGAAAAATTATTTAAGGTAAAGGCTCCGTTGCTGGCAATATAAAACTTATTTGCATTTTGCTGAGATACCACCTTTTCAATATTTACCCTACCAATGAAATCGCCGTTTCTGATTCTGCTTGGAAAGTTTAATAATCTTAAAAAGTTTCCTAAGTTTGCGATTCTAAAGCCTACTATCGCTGTTTTATCGTCAAAAATCACGTAAGAATTTTCCCGAGAGTTATTAATACGCGCCGAGAAATTTAAAAGTTTTATAAAGTTATCTTCCCACAATAAATTAAGATTGGCATTATTAAGAGAATCTGACGCATTAACTACCCTATCAAAAGCCAGTTTTAAGCGAATATTTCCGATTCTATCACTTAACTCGGTGTTGCTGGTATCAATATGCTCCAAAGTATCCTCAGGTAGATTAACATCAACCGGTTTATTAGTTTTTGTAGTGTCTTCAACTTCGGTATTACCACGAACATACGATAAAATAGGCGCAATATTCAGTAGCGAGCCTTTTAAATCAAAAGATTTCATATTGTTAGCAAAATCAATGCTCCCTTTCATCGACGCCATATTTTTGATATAAAAATTATTGAAAGTCATTTTGCTTAAATCAGCATTTTCATTAAAATTTAGGTCAGCATTAATGTTTAAATCGTCCGCCGATATTTTTAAATTATGAATGTTAGCAAGACTGTTATTATTAAATACAGCCACTCCTTCCACCGTTAATTTATCACCAATTTTGTTGGTATAATCAAAAAAATCAAAATGGAACGAAGCATTGCTGAGGTCGTTATAAAAAGATAGTCTGGCTCCTTTATTATCGCGAGCATATGTAAAATTACCATCCATGGAGCCTTTTAGTTGCTCTCCTATTCTTTTATCAAAAAAAGTCAGCTGATTAAGTTTTTCCACAGGAAAATTATTAACGTTAACACTGTAGGTTTGAATAATATTATCAAAATTTTCCCAATTAACCTGCACACCTAAGGACATTTGTTCATCTAAGGCATTCGCTATACCGTTAATTTTCAAACCGCTATCGTTTAATAAAAACTTTAAATCACCACCGCTGACATTTAAATTAGGTAAAGCCTCCTCCATGGATACATCGCTTAAATGCAGATTCACTTCTTTATCAAACAGTTTATCATGGGTGAGTGAGTATTTTAATTTAACATCGCCCAAAGCCTGCCCGCTGAATTTACTAGGATTTAAACCCGTAGGCTCAAGTAAGCTCAAAGGTTTATTGTTAATAAAAAGCATGGCATTTTCAATGGAGGAATCCGCAGCTAAATCTATTGCTACTATATATTCGTGATTATTCTTAGCTTGAGGGATACTGTAAAACTTAATCTCCCCTTCATTGGAAATAATTTTCCCTGTGGTTCCTTCACTGTATTTAATTGTAGTTTCATCTATCCCATAGTTCACCACTACACTTTTCGCTGCCGCTTCCGGCAAGCCTTTAAGATAGGTAGTTTTGGCATTAGACAAAAATACATCGCCCTGTAATGTATCTATTTGCACATCACCACCTTTAAGAATAAGATTCATATCAAAGGAGGAATTGTCAATCTTACCGACTATAACATTATCCACAATCCATTTTCTAATGTTAGATAAATAATTTTTTGGCCAAGCTAACTTCACAAAACCCACATCAATATTAGATGTTTTGGCGTTCAGTTTAAAAAATCCCGGATTTCTACTCTCGGGCAGATACTCTAAATTTATAACTGCTTTATTATTACCACTAAAAAATGTAATATTATTGGCAGCAAAAGAACTGTTATTAAAATTATATTGCATGGTAGCACTTAAACGATTAAGCAGCAAATTTAAGCCGAGTTTATCGGAAGAGAACATATTATTATTGGCAAAAACCACATTGAAATCGCTCATATCAAGGATGTTCTTTCTTTTATCGTAGGATAATTTAGAGGTTATACTGTAAATTCTTAGCGGATTGCTGATATAATTTTTATAAGTTAATGAACCATCTTTCACAACAGCTGTGGCATTAAGGTCTTGCAGACCATCTTTAGTATCGTAAGAACCGCTTAAATTAGCCGTGCCATTAAATCCTTCTAAAAACAGTTCTTTCAAAAAGCTATCTTGCACCACATATTTATGGACATTAGACAGCATGGTATTTTCTAATGCCATATCCCATTTAATGATATTATTACTGCCAATGGATCCATTGAATAAAAAGCGCGAAAGCCTATCCACATCATTATCAAAGGTTAGTTTTGATACCAAATTAATAGAAATTTCACCATTTCCTCTTTGCAAAGATAAATCATCAATATCTAATATTAATAATTTTTGCGCTTGAGAGATAAAAATCACATTGGATTTATAAATCATGAATTCATTTAAATAGGTAAGAATTGAGCTTTCGCTTTTAAGGCTATCAATGAGTTGATAGTAATTACCCTCTTTAAAATCTTTGCGATTTTGCAGATTCTCAAAAAACGATTCCCGCTTTTGCGCAGGTTTTGCTTGGGAATCTTCATTATTAACCAGCATGTTTTTATCATCTAAAGTGATTTTGTAGCTGCCGCCCTCACTCATAACAATAAAATTTAAACCTTCCACAAAAACCTTTTGTAAATAAAGGGTTCTGTCTCTAAAAGAATTTGCGATACTCGGATAAAATCCCACCTTATATAAATTAATACTGTAATCTTGCTGAGCGTAGGAAACCCCTTTCAGTAAAATAATGGGACGATTAATGCTGTAATTCCAGCCCACTGCCACCGAACGAATGCGTAAGTCTACCTGATTCTCTTTAAGACCGGGATTCAAGCTATAGATTTTTTGCACCACAAAATTTCCTGCAAAAGGAATGGGAATTTCAAAAAGAATCATATAAAGCAGAAATATCAAAAAGTATACGAAATATAAGGATATTCTATTAAACAGTTTAAGCATAGTGGTGAAAATTTTTCATTTAATTTTGGTTTTTACAAGATATTATAAATCAGTATTGGTTAAATACAATAAATTTATTAATTTTTTATCAATACCAAATACGCAAGAATAAAATCTTTTAAATCGCCATCGAAAACTGCTTTAGGATTATAGTTTTCTACGTTGCTGCGATGGTCTTTCACCATAGAATACGGATTTAAAATATAGGAGCGGATTTGCGAGCCGAAATCAATATCCACCCGATTATTATAATTATTTTTCTGTTCAGCTTTTTTTTGCTCTTCCGCCAATTGATGCAACTTCGCATGCAATAAAGCCATGGCAGTATCTTTATTACGATGTTGCGACCGTTCGGCTTGGCTTTGCACAATAATGCCTGTGGGTATATGGGTAATTCGCACGGCACTATCGGTGGTATTAACATGCTGACCGCCTGCACCGCTGGATTTATAAGTATCCACACGGATATCTTTATCTTCTATTTTAATATCATCATCTTCTACAATTTCAGGATAAACATTTACGGCACAAAAGCCTGTTTGCCTTTTCCCTTCGGCATTAAAAGGAGATATTCTCACCAAGCGATGCACGCCCTGCTCAGAAATTAAATTACCGTAGGCATAATCGCCCGATATTTTCAGAACGCACGATTTGATTCCTGCCTCTGCAGCTTTTGAATAGTCAATTTCTTGAACTTTAAAATTATTTTTTTCCGCCCAGCGCATATACATACGCAAAAGCATGGCGGCAAAGTCTTGCGCATCTACACCACCACTGCCCGCATGAATTTCTAAAAAGGCATTGTTTTTATAAATTTCTTTGTCAAAAAGGCTGTTGATTTTTTCATCTGCCAACGCATTTAATAAATTTTGAGATTCTTTTAAGCATTCTAATAATAATTCTGTATCTTCTTGGGTAGTTGCAATATCGTAAAGCAGAATTAAATCTTCATATTGCGAGTTGATATTATTAATACGTTCAAAATAAGATTTAAGATTGTTATAAGATTTCAGCGTTGCTGCTGCCTGTGCTGCATTATCCCAAAAATTTTCCGTATTAATTTGGCTTTCAAATACGGCTAAATCGGATTCTATTTTATCGGCGTTAAAAGATTTATTCACAATAGCTAAATCAACTTTGATTTGCTTTAAAATATCTTCCGTATCTAAGATTTTAGAGTTATCCAAAAATGCTCCTTTGTGCATAAAAACAACAAGATTTATTAGTTTGGAGGATTTTTTAGTTAAGACTAGGAGCTTTTGTTCGATGTGTATACTAATACATGAGGACAAAAGCGACGACGTATTCAACTAAAAAAGACCCAAACTAATAAATCCCGTCTTCGGTGAGAATCTCGTGAGAGTTTTCCTTATCTTTAATACTCTGCAAACGACCGTCTTCGGTTATTAGCCTTTGTCCTTCACTATTACCTTTTCTGAATATCTCTAAAATCACACCCGGTTGTCCCGGCTCACCTTGCTCACCGGTTTTATAATCTACCCACATCATTTCCAGCCCTTCCGGCATTCTGAATGGTAGAGATTCTCTCTCTTTTAGGGCGTATCTCATAAAGTTTGCAAAAACAGGGACGGCAATACTGGTAGCTCCTTCAGCATTTCCAAGGCTTCTTGGATTATCTTCACCGAAATAAATACCTACTACCAAGTCAGGTGTAAAGCCTATAAACCATGCATCTTTAACATCATTGGTAGTTCCTGTTTTTCCACCGATATTATAGCCTGAAAAACGAGTTCTGCGTCCGGTTCCACGCTCAACCACACCTTGCAACATGCTTACCACGATGGCAGCATCTATGGGATCAATCACTTGTTTGCGGAGGTCTTCTAATTCTGGTGGTGTTTGGTCATTCCATACAACATCATTACATTCAGGACAGTTGCGCGTATCATTTCTAAAAATAATACTGCCATCTTTATCTTGCACTTGTCTGATTAAATTAGGATTAACTTTTTTACCACCATTAACCAGTGAAGCATAAGAATTAACTATATTAATTAAGGTAACTTCTTTAGAACCTAAAACTTCAGATAAATTATCAATCGGAGTATTATAAAGCCCAAGTTGCATTACTGTTTTAGAGATTGCATCCAACCCAATACTATTTGCCAAACGAATGGTTGCCAAGTTTCTTGATTGTTCTAAGGCATTTCTAAGAGTAACATAGCCACCATAAGCACCGGCATTATTTCTTGGCATCCAAGATTTATCATCGGATTCAATCACCAGTGGTGCATCAAGAATTTTATCGGTGGTTCTTCGTCCACGGGAAATGGCACTTAAGTAAACGAAAGGTTTAAAAGCTGAACCCGGCTGACGATAGGCTTGAGTGGAACGATTAAACTGTGATAGCGCAAAAGAAAATCCGCCCTGCATGGCAAGGATTTCTCCTGTTTGCGGCGACATGGCAATCAATGCACCGTTCACAATTGGAATCTGCCTTAACAGCCAGCTGTTAGAATAATTTTCAACTAAAATAATATCGCCAACACTTAGAATATCATTAAAATTATTCAAAGTTTTGGCTTTGGCGTCATCGGCATTTTTTGCCCACAAATTGAGATTTAAATCTAAAACTCCACGGGTGCCATCAAGCAAACCAAATTGAGTTTTATCTTTATCAACATTCAGCACAATACCCACTCGCCAAGGAGCAATATCGTAGCGGTATTTTCTTGCCATTTCATTATTATTTAAAACCTGCAACCAATTGGGAGCTTTGTTTTTACCGCTTTCTTGCAGTAAGAACTCTCCTGATTGCTTAACATTATCTAAGGCTCCGCGATAACCTTTTTTGGAATCAAAATCAAAAATACCCTTGCGTAATTCTCTGTAAGCGTATTGCTGCAAACTATCGCTAATAGTGGTTTTAACCACTAAACCGCCACCGTAGACTTTATCTGAACCAAAGCTATTGATTAAGTCTTTACGAATTTCCTCCGCCGCATAAGATGAATACATTTGCAGAGCTTGCTGTGATTTATCCACAAAATTTATAGGAGTTGCCACCGCTTCATCGTGTTGCTTTTGAGTAATTTTATCATCAGCTAACATTCTGCCAAGCACCCAATTTCTACGAGTAAGAGAGGCTTCATAATTCAACCGTGGATCATATTTAGATGGTGCCTTCGGCAAACTTGCCAAAAATGCCGCCTCAGCCAAGCCAAGCTCATCAATGGATTTATTAAAGTAATTTAAGGAAGCCATGGCAACGCCGTAGGAAGAGCGACCTAAATAAATCTCATTCAAATAAAGCTCCAAAATATGGTCTTTAGAATAAGCCTTTTCCACCTGTAAGGTTAAAATTGCCTCACGGATTTTCCGCTTAATGGTGCGGTCATTGGATAATAAAAAGTTTTTCACCACCTGTTGCGTAATGGTAGAAGCTCCTTCTATATTAGAAGAACTGCCCACATAGTATAAAACATTATTAAAACCGGCGCGGGCTAATCCGTAAACATCAATCCCAAAATGATGATAAAAGTTTTTATCCTCGGCGGAAATGAAAGCATCGCGCACCACTTGCGGAATCGAATCTATCGGCACAAATAATCTTTTTTCTAAAGCCATTTCTGATAATAGATTACCTTCCTCGGAATAAACCCTAGTGGAAAGCGGTGGTTCATAGGTTTCTAAAACAGTGTAATCCGGTAAATCCCATACTAAAAATGTAAATATGGTGGCAATAATGAGAAAAAATATGATAAATATTTTAGTGTAGATATGCTTAAATTTTTTCTTTTTAGGAGCATCGGATTCAGGGATTTCTTTTATAAAATCTTCCACATCTTGAAGATCAGCCTTTTTATTAAAGACTTCCACATTTTCTTTAGATAAGTCTTCTTCATATACAAAATCTTTTTCTTTTGATTTTTTAGTATCAAGAATAATTACATTTTTTTCATGTTCTTCTTGAGGTTTTAATGTGATATTATCAATAGATTCGGTTGTATTGACTTTATTACCGTTTTTTTTGCTCTGAAGAATCTTTTTTTCAGTATCAATTATTAAGTCTCTAATGTCGGTAGATTTTTTCCTCTGAATAAAAAGACTAAGAATAGAAGCCCATAAAGCTAAAACAGATGCTCGAATCTCTTTAAATAAATAAACAAAACTCTCCCAAATAATTTTTAAAGATTCTACAAATATTTGATATATTTTTTTCATTACTCTATTTTATCCTAAGCGGCATAAATATTTTCGTGCATTAAAACATCAACCTAAGTAATTAAAAACTACTTAGGTTGCGCATGAAACTTAAATAATTGCCTATATTAACTATGTGCCGCAGCATTGTTTGTATTTGTGCTGCCTGCGCTGCCGCCATTGCCATTATTTCCGTTGGCATTTGTTCCATTTGTTTTTGCAGCACTACCATTTGCATCAGCAGGTTCCGCTACAGCACTTGCCGCCGCTTCAGCATTTCTTGCATTCGTAACTTTTTGCACAGCTGCAGCAATATCAGAATCTATAAAAGTATTAACCTGCGCCGAAATTCCCACAGGGAAAGCTGAAAGCTCACCTCTTCTCCATAAGCTCATTTCAATACCTGCCGCTAAAGTAATGGCTACTTTTCTTATGTAATCGTCTTGTTTAAAGTGCATAACATCTTCAGGATTAGATAAGAATCCTAATTCCACCAAAACCGAAGGAGTGCTTGGTAATTTTAATACTGCAAAACCTGCTGAACGCACAGGATTGTTCATAACTCGCATGGTTTTAGAAGCCTGTTCCACCACATTTCTGGCTAAATCAATGGATTCGTTAGATTTTACTCTTTGTGATAAACTCAATAAAATATTATTTACTTCCGAATCATCATTATTTAAATTAAGACCTGCCGCTAAATCTGACTGATTTTCAGAGTTTGCCAAAATTTGAGTTTGAGCATCGGATGCGGATTCTGAAAGTGTATACACCGATAATCCTGAAGCATCAGATTGTTCTGAAGTTTTATCCGCATGGATAGAAACAAACATTTTTGCACCTAAAAATTGCGCCCACAGGATTCTATCGTTTAGCGGAACATAAAAATCATCATCACGGGATAAAATTACAGTAATTTCTTTGTTTTGCTCTAAAATATCACGTAATTCTTTAGCCACATCCAAAACAAGATTTTTTTCTTGGATGGTTTTATCGCTGGAAATGGCTCCCGGGTCGCGCCCGCCATGACCGGGATCAATAAAAATACGAATTGGTCTGCTGGCATCTCGGATTGTAGGAGCTTTATAATCAACATTATCTAAGTGATTTCTTATTCTAACTTCTACAGCATTACCACGGGTTGATGCTCTTTGTAATACTTCTTTTTGCACCGCAATATTAGTGATACCTTGTAATAGATCTTTATCGTTAGAAAAAACAATAGAGCTTGCACCGGCACTGGCTAAACCACCTACTGAGCCGGTTGGTGCTAAAGATATATCCACATTAAAATCATATAATGTAGTTTTTGTAGTAGCATTTGGGGTTTCAGGATCTTCACTCGGTTTAAAATTAACCAGTTCTTTAACATAGGCTCTTCTTAAGAAATAGTTTTTAGTTAAATCTACGGTTACTCTAAAAATTTCATCCGTAGGATTCCCATATCTGAAACCTTGAGCCACGGATATTGGCAAATGATTTAAATTTTCATCAGGGACCTGCCATCTGTAAGGCATAGGAATATCCACAAACATTCTGAAAGGAAGATTTAGGATTCTAAGCTCTGCCACCGTTGGTTTATCTAACACTAGGGTAATGGTATTATTAGCATCACTCTCTTGCGATATTTTTATATCACTGATTGTGCCGCCTGTATAAGGAGGTTCAACCTCCGGCGCAACAGTTTCTACTGTTTCAGGTATAAGAGATTCAGTGGTCGTCTCTGTTGGTGTATCTACCGGATCACCTTCAGCCGCCAAGGAAAAGTTCCACATTCCTAAGGAAAGGATAATAAAAAGGATCGCTATTAATTTAAATTTTTTCATCTAACAAACTTATATATAAAATTGAAATTTACTCAACAATAATTATAGCAATGATATAATTTCTATCAATAAAAATAAACAAAAAAAATTATATTATATATTTATTATTTTGTGTTATTATAATTAGGCAAGATTAAAACTATAAATATCCAATAAATTTGCGATATTAATATGTATGTTTTTTAAGGGTTTTGGGCTTAGTATGTCCACCGCAATAGGTAAAAAATTAAATTCTTAATATAAGAATCTTTCGGTTTTTTCTTGTAATTGACTGCAAAAAATTTAAATAAAAATATAAAATAGTTGGTAAAATATGAAAAATAAAATATTGATAGATGCCTCACATCCTGAGGAAACACGCGTGGCAGTCCTGCAGGACAACACAATTGAAGATTACGAATTCCAAGTTAAAACCAAAGAAGAGCTTAAAGGAAATATTTATTTAGCACGGGTAACCAAAGTTGAAGCCTCGCTGCAAGCGGCTTTTGTGGATTATGGCGGTAAAAAACAAGGATTCCTTCCATTCAATGAAATTAACATTAATTACTTCGATTTAGATGCGGAAGCTCTAAGTGCCATTAAAGATAAACAGCAAAAGCATAAAGATTCGCTAAAAGAAAAACTCTCGCAAAGAGGTTCTAAAAGAAGAAATAATAATAAATCTGCGGAAGAATCCGGTGCTAATTTTGCTGCTGAAAGTGATTCTCTAACAGAAACCATTAGTGCTTTTTACATTCAAGAAAATGGTTTTGTGGCAAAAATTATTGAGGAAGAAGATTCGGCTCTCGAGACTGAAGAAGATGCTCATACTCACGAGGAAGAAGAAGTTTTTGACCTGCTTGATGAAGACTTCATGGCGCAGCTGGAAAATGAAAACTTAGAATACGGCTCAAGATTCGGCTATAAAATTCAAGATGTAATAAAACCTGACCAATACCTACTGGTGCAAGTGGTAAAAGACGAACGCGGTAATAAGGGTGCATCCATGACTACTTATCTTTCCATCGCAGGAAGATACTGTGTGTTAATGCCAAGCACTCCTTTTGAAGGCGGAATTTCTAAAAAAATTACTAATTACAATGATAGACAACGTCTAAAAAATATCATTGAAGGCTTGCATATTCCTGAAAATACCAATGTAATTATCAGAACCGCCAGCGTTGAGCGCACGGATGAAGAAATTATCAACGACTACAATTACGTTGATAAAATTTGGGCTTCCATTCAAGAGCAAACTGCTAAAATGAAAAAACCGGGGATTCTTTTTGAGGAAGGAATTCTTATAAAAAGAGTTATCCGCGATATTTACTCCAGCAAAACCGAAGAAATTATTATAGATGGCAAATACGCCTTTGAAACTGCGAAAAATTTCGCAAAGTTAATTGCGCCGGATATTCTTAAAAAAATTATAAAATTTAATCATCCGAAACTATCATTGTTTAAATATTATAAAATTGACGAGCAAATTAAAAGCATTTACTCGCCTGTGGTGTTTTTAAAATCAGGCGGCTATTTGGTAATTAATAATACCGAAGCCTTGACCGCTATTGATATTAACTCGGGAAAATCTAAGGGTAAAAGAAATGTGGAAGAAACTGCTCTGCGCACTAATTTAGAAGCCTGCAGTGAAATTGCCAAACAAGTAAAACTGCGTGATATAGGTGGTTTAATTGTTATAGATTTTATCGATATGGAAAATTCTAAGAATCGCTCCATTATCGAGAAAAAAATGAAAGATTTATCCAAGGAAGATAAAGCGAAAATTCAAATATCGCCAATTTCTAACTTTGGGCTTTTAGAAATATCGCGTCAACGCATTAAAACCTCTGTAATTGAACGCACTTTCACGGTTTGTCCGAAATGTCAGGGCATGGGTTATGTGCGTCCGCCTGAATTAAGCGCGTTGCATATTTTAAGAAGTTTAATAGGAGACGTTGAAAATAATAAAATTAAAGCTCCGAATTCTAACAAAATATTGATTAAAATGCCCACAAGCGAGGCTTTTTATTTACTTAATAACAAAAGGGCAGATTTATCCAAACTTGAAGAATCGCTAAAAGCTACCTTGCGAATCGAGTGCGATGACCATTTGCCGTATCCGTTTTATTTTACCGAAGAAGATAAATCTGACAATGAAGAACTTCCTGAAACCGTGCTGTTCTTAGAAAAAGAATTGGAAATTAATGCCAATAAGCAAAGGGAAGAAGGCAATAATCAGCCTTATAACAACAAAAAGAACAACCATAATAATAAAAAGAATCATAATAATAAACGGAATAATTCTAAGTTCAATAATAAATTTAGTGGTGCTAAAGTTGAACAGAAGAAAGGATTCTTTAAAAAGTTATTTGGGTTATAAAAATTCCGTCATACCAGCGTAGGCTGGTAGCCGCCGGCGCTTGCAAATGGATGCCGTGTCTTAGCACGGCATGACGAAGAGAGCTACAAAAAATGTTAAAAAAACTCACCACTTTATTGTTAATTTTCAGCCTGTTTATAATTAGTATGCCGCAATCAACACAGGCAGCAGGCAGGCAAATTTTCTTAATAAAAGATTCCGAAATTGAAGATTTTATCGGCGATTTAGTGGCTCCAATTTTTAAAATTGCCGGATTCGATCCTAATGCCATCAGTATTTATATTATCAACGATAACACACCAAATGCTTTCGTTGCTGAAGGACAGAATATTTTTGTGCATACAGGGCTAATCACCATCGCATCCACTTACAATGAAATTGCAGGGGTTTTGGCGCACGAATTAGGGCATATCACTGCCGGACACTTATCAAGGGGCAGCAACACCTATCAAAATGCCACTTGGTTAATGCTTTTAGGGATGGCAGGATTATTTGGAGCTATGGCAGCAGGTGGTGGTAGCGGGACTAGTGGTGCGGCTGATGCCGTTGGATTTTTAGGCTACGGAGCAATGCAGGCAACTCAAGGCGCAGTTCTTGCTTATTCTAGGAGTGAGGAAAGCCAAGCCGACCAAATTGCTTTGCAATACATTAAAGAAACCGATTATGACCCTAAAGGTTTTTACGATTTTATGAGCAAGCTGCACGAAAAAGAAGGCACCACAGCACAAAGATTGCCTGATTTTCTTATTCAAACCACGCATCCATTGACTTCTGTGCGTTTAGATTTTATTAATGACTATATATCTAAAAATCAATATCACTATGTGGAAAATACCGACTTAGCCAGCAGATTGCTTTTAATTCAGGCTAAAATTTGGGCTTTCAACGGAGGAAGCAACAGCTTTCCTAAAAATAGTGTGGCTTTTATGTATTTTGAGGCGAATCGTGCTTATTTTCAAGAAGATTTCGCACGGGCAATTACCTTGGCAAGTCAGTTGGTTAATAAATATCCAAATAATCCTTATTTTAAAGAACTGCTGGCGGATAGTTATTTTGGCAAGGCAGCTTACGCTAATGCCATCACCTATTATAATCAAATGGTGCGGCGGATTAAAACCAATCGCGATTTAATTCATTATAAAATTGCCAACGCTTATTTTGCGCAGAATAATAATGAATCGGCTTTGCGAAGCATTAATTTATCGCTGCAAATAAATAACAGAAACCCTGCGGCATGGCATTTAAAATCGCTGATTTTAGGTAAAGATGGCAACATTGGCGGTGCGAATTTAGCATTGGCGGAAAAATTCATAATTATGGAAA
>JAISPM010000068.1 GCA_031274895.1 Alphaproteobacteria bacterium | reverse complement strand
AGAAGGGGAATTGATGCATTATTTTAGTTTATTTCTTCATACTTTGGTCGTTGCCTTGTTGGTTTTTTACCTACGTCTAAATAGGTTTCAATTCTGTCCTTAGCTACATCTACATTTAATTGCGATTTTGGCGGGCAATCACCATCTACCACGTATTTAGCATCCTTATCATAATATGGCGACATTGCTATGCAGCTAAACAATCCCACCATCGCTGCTAAAAAAATTCTCATCTGATTTCTTTACTTGCCAGTTTAGTAAAATGTTTATCTCTTTTATTTTCAATAGTATCAAACTCCATATCAAAATGGAATCCTGCCTCAGTAGCAATTAATAGGGCAGGAGATACATCATACATTGGTATTTTTCCATCATAAAAACAATCATTGATTTTAGAAGCCGCCAAATAGCAAATATCCAGTAGTCGGCAATTACTAATATAAGCATTGCCTTTAAAATCTTGATGATTTTGCAGATAGTCTTTATCGGTGGCAACAATACTATCCACAGATTTATTCTCACTACGGCGAATACGTTTACCGTTATAAAAAGCCCCTTGTCCTTTTTCGGCATAAAACATTTCATTAGTGATAGGATTTAAAATTATCGCCGCAAAAATTTGCGAATCCCGCTCTAAGGAAACACTAATTCCAAAGTTTGGGATACCCTTAGCGAAATTCTTCATCCCCACAATGCCATTGATTATAAAAAAGTTAGATTCGTCTTTATTATCAATTACTTCCAAATTTTTAAATACCACGCTGTAATTTTCTTTAAACTTGGCTAAATCTTCTGCAATAATTTTTTGCGCCCGAATATTCGTAGTTAGGGCGTAATTGATGGCAGCCTGCTGATTATTCAGCAGAAAATTAATCTCGTTAAAGTCTCTGATAATGCTATGAGAAACCTTATTGATGGCAATGGTAATTAAATTAATGAGCGGAGTTTTCATGCTTAATCTTTTGCTCTTTCCACATATTCTATGGATTCGGTATTCACCACGATTCTTGTGCCAACTTCAATATGCGGAGGCACCATAATACGCACACCGTTATCTAACATGGCAGGTTTGTAAGAAGAGGATGCAGTTTGTCCTTTAATTACGGCTTCGGTTTCCACAACCTCTTGAATTACATGAGGTGGCAATAGAATCCCAATGGCTTTTTCTTCATAAAATTCTATGGTTAAAACAATGCCTTCTTTAATAAACGGTAATTGTTCTTCAGGTATTTCAGCAGTTGCCAAAGGAATTTGTTCAAAAGTTTCGTTATCCATAAACATATATATATCGCCATCGATATACGAAAAAGTGCAGGCTTTTTGTTCTAAAACCACGCGTTCTACGGATTCTTCCGAACGGAATCTTTCGTTTAATTTATTGCCGGAAATAACATCTTTCAATTCAACCTGTGCGTAAGCACCACCTTTACCGGGTTTTACATGTTGAATTTTAACGGCTTTGTATAGTTTATCGTTGTGTAATAGTATCATTCCCGGACGAATTGCATTACCATTTACTTTCATAATTTATCCTCTATATTTTTCGGAATTTGCCTTACTATGGCGTTGCAAGGTCGCTCATGTATTATCATACACATCGCTCCTTGCGCCTAATATTAAAGCAAATTTCTTCAAATATTATAATTAATATTAAACTTAAACTTTTTTAAATCTCTAATTAGTAATTAAACACTCAAATATATTTTCTGTAAAGCTAAATATTTTAGCATCCTGATTTTCTGCGAGTTCTTTAAAATTAGAAATATCGTGATTTTTTGGGCTGGTTAATATGAGTTTAAAGTGATTCTCTAAGGCAAAAATTAAAAATGGCAGAGAATCCCCTACATTTAAAAGGGTAAAATGTTGATTCTTATTATAATAATCAATTGTGTGGCGTAATAACACCATGCCAAGGTTATCAATCAGCAGACTATCAATAACTATAAGATTTTTTTCGCAGCTCTTTTGATTATTTTTTTTGCAACTTTCTTGATGATTTTCTTTTTGATTAATAATTTTATCATGACTTTCCTCGCATAAAGCAGTAATTAAATCTTGTTGATTATTAACGCAGATAATTTTTTTCATTTGAAATTAATACCCCCTCTCAAAGAGAAGGGGTATTTAATCCACCTATTTCGCAGCTTTCATTAGTTCAACTGCAACATCAGACATTCTGTTAGAGAATCCCCATTCATTATCATACCAAGAAATAACTCTCACGAAGTCGCCTTCGGTTACATTGGTTTCTGATAAGTCTACGATAGAACTTCTAGCATCGTGGTTAAAGTCATGCGATACTAAAGGTTGTGCTTCCACACCTAAAATTCCTTTTAAATCGCCATTAGCACAATCGGTTAAAATTTTATTAACTTCTTCCGCAGTGGTTGGTTTAGCTGAAACAAAAGTTAAATCAACCACAGAAACATTTGGAGTAGGAACGCGCATTGAACTTCCGTTTAATTTGCCTTTTAATTCAGGTAATACTAAACCAACGGCTTTTGCAGCACCTGTGGTAGTTGGAATAATAGACATTGCCGCAGCGCGCGCACGTCTAAGGTCTTTATGGTAGGTATCAAGAACAGGTTGGTCGCCGGTGTAAGAATGCACAGTGGTGCAGAATCCTTTAACAATTCCTAATTTTTGATGTAAAGCATAAGCCACAGGAGCCAAGCAGTTAGTGGTGCAAGATGCGTTAGAAATAATTACGTGGTCTTTAGTCAATTTAGTATGATTCACACCATAAACAACTGTTAAGTCAGAATCGTTAGCCGGAGCAGAAATAATAACTTTTTTAGCTCCCGCAGCGATATGGGCAGCGGCTTTATCGCGGGCGGTGAAAATACCTGTGCATTCGTATACAACATCAATATTTAATTTCGACCATGGTAAGTTTTTAGGATCTCTTTCTGCGCATACAGCAATTTCTTTACCGTTTACCACGATGGTGTTATCGTCTTTGGTAGATACTTCAGCGTTTAATCTACCATGAACGCTATCATACTTTAATAAGTGAGCGTTAGTGGCTGCCGAACCTAAATCATTGATGGCAACAACTTCCACGTCTGTTCTTTTATTTTCAATTAATGCTCTTAGAGTTAATCTTCCGATTCTACCGAAACCGTTAATAGCTACACGAATAGTCATGTTTCTCTCCTTGTATTTTAATGATATGTCTACTATAATAATTAGTAGCAACATAATTAAACTATAACACAAATAACAAGAAAAGAAAAACTATTTAAAAATAGGCAATTTGTGAAAAAAGAATTAGAAGAGGGCTTAAAAACTCTAGACTTTATAACTGAAGAGTTAGAATCCCTTAAAGATTATTTAGAACAAAATAATGTATCCTCTGTAGCAGAAGATATAACTTCTTTGCAGCAAGAAAATGCTCATCTTAAGCGGCAGCTAATCCATGACCGCCAATTTATTACCTCTATTTTAGAAACCCTTAATGATATTGCCAAAAATATTGAGGAGCTAAAAAATCATGAGTAGCGTAGAGGTTATTATTAACGGCAAGTTGTATAAAATCGGCGGTGGTGATAATGCTGAAGAGGTAAAAGCCGTTGCCCAAGAGCTTGATAGCCGAATTAATAGATTCAAAACAGAGAATCCCACATCTTTTCTAGGATTATCGCAGGAGACATTATTTTTATTTGAGGCTCTGTCGCTAATTGCTGAACTGCAGGAAGCCGAGAAGCAGGATATGAGGGTTGAAATAGAGTTGCTAAATCAAAAAATAAAGAAATTAACCGATACTGTTGCCTCTTTACAAAAAGTTGTGAATAAAAATTAATTATAGTATAATGAAATTGAGACTGAAAAATACGTTTAGATATTTTTTTCTTAAGACCACAAATTGTATCTTAATAGTGCTGTCTCTGTTGTTCCTTTGGGAATATTATATGGCTTAACCTTTTTAGTGAGGTCTATTAGAACAGTATTCTGACGGTTTTTCGGTCTCGCTAATCTTTGTGTATCATGAATAAATCCGATATCCGCCAAACTATTATTGCTAAAAGGAAACTCCTCAACGCTGATTTCATACTTGAGGCTTCGCAAAAAATATTTTCACAATACTTAGAGCTTAACTTGCCTAAAGAGGCTCTTGTTGCTTGTTATTCGCCAATTCATGGCGAGGTAGATACAAAACTGATTATAGAAAATACTCCAAGAATATTATTACCGCGTGTTATGCGGGGCAGTAAAATTTTAGATTTTCATACTGATGATGGTAAAAAATATCTGCCCGAAATTATTTTAGCCCCATTAGTAGCTTTTGATTCCCATGGCAATCGCTTAGGCTTTGGCGGAGGTTATTACGATGCCACACTGAATTACTACAAAGCCATTCATCATAATTTCTTATATATCGGCTTAGCTTACGACTTTCAAGAGGTTGCCGAAATTCCAACCGATAATCACGATTTTCCTCTGCAGGGAGTTATTACGGAAAGTAAAACTAAAGTCTTCCTCACCCCCATACAATAAGCCAATAAAGATATATCCTACTTTAGACTGAATTATGGCGAAACAATATAGTTGCAATCTTACGAATTCACGCCATTGAAGTTTAAAGTAGGATATATCTTTATTGGCTTTACCCATTTCCACGCAATAAAATTGCCGAATATCAAAATAAACTTGTTTTACCCCCCCCCATGTTATGTTAGGGTTATAATTAGAAAAATTGTAAGAGCAAATAATATTTTGAAAAAGTTTTATTTAATTCTATTAATCCTACTATTTGCACCACCAGCCTTTGCCGGTCAAACCATTAATATTACAACTGATTTATCTAATAAAGTATACGGAAATTCTGATACTCCTGATGGCTTTGGTTTACCAACATTAGACCCAAATTATAATACGGTTAATTTTGCCACAAGCGGTATAAGTTTAAGTAACTTCAGTGTGTATGGAGGATGGTTTAATGGCTCAGATGTTAGTGGCAATGCTGTAATCATTACCGTATCTGAATTAATAAGTTCAGGTTTCAATGGTATTTATGGGGGATATGCTGAAAATGGAAGTGTAATCAATAACAGGGTTTCTGTTTCTTCCCTAAAGTCTGTCTTCATGAATATTTATGGCGGAATAGCAGATAAAAATGCAACAAATAATATTGTAGAATTAAAAAATTTAAATGCTGGGAATTATATATTCATGGGAGGATCATCCATCGATTCCGGCGAAACTAATCACGAAGTCTCAGGTAATATCATATCTATAGAGGGTGGAACATATAATATAGGAGATATATATGGTGGAGAATTTCATTCTAGTAGCGTTACTACAGCATATAACGCTCAGATAAAAAATAATGTAATAAATATTAGTGGTGGCACATTTGATGATGTTGTTATGGTAGCCGGTTATCTGAATGTGGGGAGTCGTTTCCCCCAAAATAGTGTAATAAATAATGGGATTAATATTTCAGGAAATGCGACCTTTATAAACTCCCATATATATGGCAGTGATGGTGGTAGTGTTATGGAAAATAATTTTATAAATATAAAAAATGGGAATTTTCAAGATACCGTCATAGCCGGAGGATATGTTTCTGTTACATCTTCAGGGAATCCTACATTTGAAGTTTCAGGTAATATTGTCTCCATAGAAGGTGGAACTTTCAGCGGCACTATATATGGTGGCTATGCTGAAAACAGTAGCAATGCCTCACTGGTAAAAGATAACATAGTTAATATTTCAGGCAATTCAGATTTAACAAATGCCTATTTATATGGCGGCTATAATGCTGGGAATACTGGTGAAATCTCTGGCAATACTCTAAACTTATCAACAAGTATAAATGTTAAAGTAGCAAGCGGTTTTGACAATTATAATTTTAGTATAGACAGTAGTAATGTAAATTCAAATTCCATGTTGCATGCCGCAGATTCGGCAACAGATATGGATAATACTACGGTTGGATTGTATTTAAAAGATAGCTCAACAACATTACATGTAGGTGATACAATATGGCTGGTTGAGAACATGAATGCCAACACTATTAATCAAGCCTTTAGCCATATAAAGGTAGGAGCTACCATGCTTTACGACTGGGAACTGCTAATAGATGGTAATAATTTATATGCGATTATTAATAAGGATATTAATCCTCCACCTCCTCCATGCGAAGGTGAAGATTGTAATGGTGGAGGAGATGGCAACGGAGGTGATAATGGTGGTGGCGCAGGCTATTTAAATCCTGAGACAAAATCTTTACTTGAAGGTAATATATCTTCTTTAGGTGTATTAATCCAAGGAGCCGATTTAATAGTAGATAGTGGTATAAGTGCGTTAGATGCAGGCGTATTTGACGGACGCAACGGCATGTTCTCTGCTGTTAGTGGAGGTTCTGTGAAATTAAATAGTGGTTCTTATGTTAATGTGCAAAGTGGCTCTTTAATCCTTGGCTTAGGTAAAAAACTAAACCGTAGTTTGTTTGGAATATTTGTAGAAGGTGGAGGTGGTAAGCATAACACTTTTAATAGGCTTGAAGATTCCATAGTTAGGGGCAATGGTAATAATACTTATGCAGGAGGTGGACTTCTTGGCAGATTGGGTTCTGAAAATATATATGTAGATTCTTCCGTCCGCGGTGGTTATGCTTTAACAAGTTATAGTGCAGATTATTCTCCTGATGCCAAGTATAACATCGGTTCATTATACTACGGCGGACATGTTGGATTTGGGTTAATACAAAATAGAAATAACTGGAGTTTTACCGAATATGTAAAGTATTTAGCCACCATACAACAGGGTAATAATGTAATTTTAGACACTAAAGAAGAGATTCGTTTTGCAAATATGATGTCTTCAAGAGCAGTTGCTGGACTTAGAGGGAAATACAATGGAGTATACCTAGGTTATGCTTATGAACAAGAACTAAATGGTGAGGCAAAAGGCACCGCTTCTAACGCAAAACATTCTAACCTAGTAATGGAATCTCCGATTATAAAAGGCGGAACCAGCGTTCTTGAGGCAG